>JAGBTC010000177.1 GCA_017631545.1 Oscillospiraceae bacterium | reverse complement strand
GCCGGAGGTCGAACCGGAGACAGAACCCGAGGTGCAGCCGGAGGTTGAGCCGGAAGTGCAGCCCGAGGGCGAGCCGGAGAACCAGCCGGAGCAGACACCTGAAATCGAGCCGGAGGAGGAGCCGGAGACGGAGCCGGAGACGGATCCGGAACCCGAACCTGAACCTGAACCTGAACCTGAACCGCAGCCCGAGTCTGACCCCGAGCTGCAGCCGGAAACAGAACCGGAAGAAGCATAAGAATAATACAATCAGCAACTCCCGTGGGGCAGCCCGTTCCCGGGAAGCGAAAGACGGAAAGGAAGAAATACAATGATGACTTCTTACCAAGCGGCTCTTGCGCTGGCCAAGGCGCTGGACGATAAAAAGGGCGTAGATATCAAGGTGCTGCGTACCGAGGAGCTGACCACGCTGGCGGACTACTTTGTGATCTGCTCTGCCACATCTTCCACTCAGATCAAGGCGCTGAGTGAGAATTGCGAAAAGGTGATGGACGAGGCGGGTGAGCCTGCCCACCATGTGGAGGGCCACCGGGGCGGCACATGGGTGCTGCTGGACTTTTCCAGCGTGGTGGTACATGTGTTCACCGAGGAGGCCCGCAAGTTCTACGATCTGGAGCGCCTGTGGGGTGACGCGCAGGAGATGGATATTTCCACGCAGCTCCGACCCAATTGAGTGTCCGTGTTACGCCGCGCCTTGACGCAAAAGGTGCGGAACACCTCCTGTAGATTTGGATAATTTGACGATTGTATTTCGTAAGTGAAAATGTATAATAAAAGATGCACTTGTGAAATAGAGGAGGAATATTCCATGGATAAGCGAATTAAAAAGCTGGTGCTTGCGGCCCTGTTTGCGGCGCTGAGCTGTATGATGACCATGATTATTCAAATTCCTGCGCCCACCGGATATGTCAATCTGGGTGACTGCGCGGTGCTGCTGGGCGGCTGGGTGCTTGGCCCGGTGTGGGGCGGCGCGGCAGCCGGCGTAGGCAGTATGCTTGCCGATGTACTCAACGGCTGGGCCTCTTATGCACCGGCCACGCTGGTCATCAAGTTTTTGATGGCGGCCTGTGCCGCGCTCATCGCGCGCAGAGTGCGTGGCAAGGGCGGCATGGTACTGGGCGCTGTACTGGGCGCTGTTTTGATGGCAGGGGGCTACCTGCTGTACGAAAGCATTATACTGGCCTATGGCGCGGCGGCGCTGGCCAGTGTACCGGCCAATCTGGTGCAGGGCGCGGTGGGCGCGGTAGCCGGCGTGGCAGTTGTCTGGCTGCTGGAGCGAAGCGGCGTGCTGACTCGCCTGCGCGATCAATAAGTACATAAAAAAACGGC
This sequence comes from Oscillospiraceae bacterium, assembly GCA_017631545.1. Taxonomy (GTDB): domain Bacteria; phylum Bacillota; class Clostridia; order Oscillospirales; family Oscillospiraceae; genus Lawsonibacter. Next base: position 8,183 of record JAGBTC010000177.1, on the reverse strand, counting down.
GTTCTGCTTGGGCAGAACGCCGTTTTTTATATGCGTTTGAGTTGGATGTCGATGCTTCCGTTCTTGAGCAGGATCACCGCGTAATCCCCGTGATCCCGGATGCTGCCGGGGTTGACCACCCAAAGGCCGTCTTCCAGTTGCTGGCAGACGGGGGTGTGGGTGTGGCCGAAGAGAAGGATATGCGCGCCGTGGGTGCGGGCGGCTTGGATAGCTGTGCCGTACCCGCTTTTTACCTGCCATATGTGACCGTGGGACAAAAGAAGTGTAACCCCGTCGTAGGTCAACTTTTTCAGCAGGGGAGCGGTGAAATTGAAGTCGCAGTTGCCCGGCACACTCGCTACAGCCAGCCGGGGGTATTCCTGGGCAAGCAGCCGCGCGTCCTCCTCGAGGTCGCCCAGATGCAGCACATAGTCTGGCTGTTCCAGTTCCACGGCGTCGCGCATCCCGCGCAGGGAACGGTGAGAATCGGAAAATACGACCAGCTTCATAAGGTAACCTCCTGCCCCTGGGGGCATATACTGTTGCAGATGGGAAATTTATCATACACAAAAGCCGAAAAAATGTCAATTGGGACGTGGAGTGTGAAAGAGATGAACGAAAACCGAAGCCAAATGCCCCAGGATGCGATTAAAAAGGCACAGGGCAGCGCGGCTGTGCGTAAGCTGCTGGCCAGCGAGGATACCAAGCGCATGATGCAGTTATTGGAACAGCAGGGCGGGGTGCAGGAGGCGGCCAGATCCGCCGCCGGTGGCGACCCGAGTCAGATCATGAAGATGATGAAAACGCTGATGAGCAGCGAAGAGGGCGCGCGGCTGGTGGAGCGCATCAGCGGGCAGGCGGAACGCTCCGGGCTGTGAGCCGGAGGGAAAGGAGTGGGCAGCGGTGAGTGAATTTGAGGATAAGCTGGGTGCGATCCTTTCCGACCGGAACGCCATGGATCAGATCATGGCGCTGGCCCGCTCGTTTTCTGACCCGAAGCAGGAGACCGCGCCGCCGGCACAGGCATATTCCGCTCCCGCACCGCCGGAGGATCCGACCCAGCTGCTGTCCGGGATAGATCCCGCGCTGCTGCAGCTGGGGATGCGTCTGATGGGTGAGTATAACCGCCCCAACGAGCGCAGCGCAGCGCTGCTTGCGGCGCTGACTCCATACGTCCGGCCGGAGCGCAGAGAAAGTCTGCAGCGCGCCCAGCGGATTGCCCGGCTGAGCCGGGTGGCCCGTGTGCTGTTGGAGCTGTGGGGGAAGAGGGGAGGCGCAGAGGGTGTATAACCGCTACATTCCTCAGGATACATTCTTTTCCCCGGTGGAACACTCCGAACAAAAGAAAGCTGGGGAGAAAAAAGAAGATGCCGGCCTGTGGGCCGGCATCCTGCGTCTGCTTGGTATGGAGAAAATCGACAGCGGAGATATTCTCCTGCTGCTGATTCTTCTGTTTCTCGCCCGGGAGGGGGAGGATATGGAGGTGCTCATCACCCTTGGGCTTGCGCTTTTGATGGGAAGGGCGGAAACGGACACTCAAATGGAGTGAAGCACCGTGCCGTCCGGCAGACGGAAGTTGGCGCTGGCTGGACAGGGGGTGTGGATGGTGGATGAGGCGTTGAGGGAATAGACTACCTGCTCCTCCTTCCGGGTCTGTGCGGCCACCAAAAGTCCACTGTCCACTCCAATCCAGTAGCGGTGGGTATAGCCGTACTCGTCCGCCCGGGTTTCTACATAGATGCAGGCGTGTCCCTCGTAGTCCACGTAACCAGCGTCGCTGATGTCCTGCTTGTCCAGCACAAGCACATCCTCATAGGTGGGGATGCGCTGGGCAAGATCTTCGGACAGGCTGTCCCGGGGGGCGGTGAGAACGGTGGAGCTGTTACCGTACCAGTAATAGAGCGTTTCCTCCGGCGTGCGGATGGAGTGGCGCACCTGCCCGGTGGGCAGGGCGGCACGTACCAGCACAAAGCCTTCGTCCGCCCATGTTTGGACCGTGGTGGTGCCCGAGCCGCCCGGCCAGAAGGTCTGCACAGACAGCTGGCGGTAATAGCTGTTTGCCCGATCCAGCGTGGCAATGACCGCCTGCACCGTCTGGGGGGTCACCTCAAGCAGCGGAACGTCTGCGCCAGATACAGCAGGGGGGCGGGCGTCCTGCGTGCCGGGGTTGGGCAGCTCAATGTGAGACGTGCGCACGGACAGCAGACTGATGGAAAAGCTGCCGAATACGGCAAGCACCACCACAAGGGCGATCACCAGCGCCAGCCGGGTCCGATTTTGGGGCTCCATACGCACACCTCCTTATTCTTTGATTGGTTGGGACAGGGGTTGAATTCCCAGGGGCATATTCTTGATGGCTTCGGGCCGGGTGCCAAGGATGGTCGTTACAGTGATCGGTTTTATTTGCTGGAACGGTCTTCCTCTCCGAAAAACGGCTCGTTGTTGGTGGAGATGGCGGGGGGCTCGGGCTGTGATGGGTGATTTTGGCTGTTAAGGAACAGCCGCGCGGCCGGCGCTCCGGCGGCACACAGAGCCAGCAGAAGCATCATGGCCTTGACCTCGCCGCTGGTGGTCAGAACCACAGCGGATAGGCCAAGAATGGCGCTGATGATATACAGTACGGCCACCGCCTGCTTCTGGGAAAAGCCCATGTCGATCAGTTTATGATGCACGTGGCTGCGGTCGGGCGCCATGGGGGACTGTCCGTGGGACACCCGGCGCAGGATGGCCGAGCAGGTGTCGAAAATGGGCAGACCCAGCATCAGGAAGGGAACGGCAAAGGAAATGATGTTATACAGCTTGAACAGACCGTTGATGGATGCCACCGCCATGACAAAGCCGAGGAAGGTAGAGCCAGTGTCGCCCATAAAGATTTTGGCGGGGTTGAGGTTGTAGGGCAGAAAGCCGACGCACGCGCCAGCCAACGCGGCCATGAGGATGGCCACATCCGGCTCGGCCAGGCACAGGGCGATGACCATCATGGTCAGCGAGCTGATGGTGGACACGCCGCAGGCCAACCCGTCCAGCCCGTCGATAAGGTTGACGGCGTTGGTGATGGCCACGATCCAGATCACGGACACGGGGATGGACAGCCAGCCCAGCGCCCAGACAGGGTTGCTGGAGAAGATGTTGGGGTTGGACATGACGGTGATCTCGTTGCCCATCAGCACCGCCACCAGCGCGGCAAGAATCTGTACCAGGAATTTCAGCTTTGCGCCCAGCGCGTAAATGTCGTCAAAGATGCCCAGAATCACGATGATTACCGCGCCCAGCAGCATGCCGCGCAGCGCCTCGGACAGGGGCAGGAAGATGAGTGCGCTGAGGATAAAGCCCAGGAAGATGCCCAAGCCGCCCATACGGGGGATGGGATGCTTGTGCATTCGGCGGTTGTCCTTGGGCACGTCCACCGCACCCATTTTGTAGGCGAGATTCCTTACCACCGGGGTGGAGATAAAGGCAATCAGCATGGCCACAGCCAGCGCGGCCACTACCTGGCCGATCACCTGCAGTTGAATTTGCATCGCGTCCTCCTTTGTGCGTCCCCTTCAGCGGGCGACGAAGCCGAGCTTCTTGTACACTTTACGCAGCGTCTTGTTGGCCACATAGGAGGCTTTTTCCGCGCCGGCCTTGTACACGCTCTCCAGATAGGCCTTGTCCGCAAGAATGCGGGTGGCCTCCTCCCGGATGGGGCGCAGGCACTCCACTACCGCTTCGCCCACGGCGGGCTTGAATGCGCCGTAGCCGCAGCCGGCGAACTCCGCCTCGATCTGCTCAAAGGTGCGGCCGGTGATGGCGGAGTAGATGCTCATCAGGTTGGACACACCGGGCTTGGCGGCCGGGTCAAACCGCACGCAGTTTTCCGTGTCGCTGTCGGTAATGGCGCGCTTGAACTTGCGCTGGATGTCTTCGGGCTTTTCCATCAGGAAGATGCAGCCTTCGGGCAGGGACTTGGACATCTTGCTGTCCGGGGCATTCAGGCTCATCACCCGGGCGCCCGCCTTGGGAATGTAGGGCTCGGGCACCTTAAATACATCACCGTAGATGCTGTTGAAGCGCTGAGCCACGTCGCGGGTCAGCTCGCAGTGCTGCTTCTGATCCTCGCCCACGGGCACCAGATCGGGCTGATAGAGCAGGATGTCCGCCGCCATGAGGGAGGGGTAGGCGAACAGGCCGCCGTTGATGTTCTCCTTGTGCTTGGCGGATTTGTCCTTGAACTGGGTCATGCGGGACAGCTCGCCAAACATGGTGTAGCACTGCAGCACCCAGCCCAGCTCCGCGTGCTGATGCACATGGGACTGGATGAACAGGGTGTTCTTTTCCGGATCCAGACCACAGGCGATATACAGTGCCAGCTGCTCCAGCGTACGTCGGCGCAGGTCGGCGGGGTTCTGGCGCACGGTAATGGTGTGCATATCGGCCATGAAGTAGTAGTTATCAAATTCTTCCGTGCGATCCACCCAGGTTTTGATAGCGCCCAGATAGTTGCCTAGATGCAGGTCGCCGCTGGGCTGGATGCCGGAGAGCATTACTTTCTTCTCGTCCATTGTGATGGCTCCTTTTTCTGCTGTGCCGGGGCACACAAAATATCAACTTATTGTATCACGCAATTGCAGATAAAGCAATCTTTTGTTGACGTACGAAAAAGAAATATCCGTTCTGTCGGTTTTTGTGGTATACTGTTTGCGAAAAGGGGTGAGGCTGTGGATTGGTATGTGTATATGCTGCGCTGTGGGGACGGTACGCTCTACACCGGCATTACGGATGATGTGGAAAAGCGTCTTGCTGCCCACCGCGCGGGCAAGGGCGCCAAGTATACCCGTGGGCGCAGCCCGCTGGAGTTGGTGTATACCGAGCCACATCCCGACCGGGCCACCGCATCCCGAAGGGAGTATCAGATCAAGCAGCTGGCCAGGCAGGAAAAGCTGAAACTGTGCGGGCAGGAATAACCGGAGCGTCTGTGTGGATGCTCCGGTTTTCTTTGCGCCTGCCGGTGCAGAAGGTATGCGGCGTACAAGTACAAAATATCTTACACAAAAACATATCATCGGAAACTGCGCGGGGAAAGCGAGAGGGGCAGAAAGGGGAAAATACACTTTTTCGACACAGAACAAAAAATAGCCATGCAGCATCAAATAAAAACAGCAAAAAAACACTTGGCTTTTTGCTGAAAATGTGTATAATATATTTTGTATAGTTATGTGTTTTGTGCAGTTGGAGAGAATATGGAAATTTTTTGTGAAATTGCAGGTCTGTCCGTTAAAATGGATACCTTTGGCCGTACGCTGGAACAGGCGAAACCCTACATAAGCGAGTCTCCGGCGCAGCGGCCGGACATCGTGATACAGGCGAATGCCGCGGCCATTCAGCGCCAGCAGCCCCACCTGACGCTGGAGGAGTGTGAATACCTCGCCACCGGGGACAGCTTTTACCGGCAGCTGCTTGCCCACGGGGGGATGCTGCTGCACGCCTCGGCGGTGGTGATGGACGGCTATGCCTATCTGTTTTCTGCCCCCTGCGGAACGGGCAAGTCCACCCACACCGGCCTTTGGCAGCAGGCGTTCGGAGCGCAGCGTGCGCGAATCCTCAACGACGATAAGCCTGCTCTGCGTTGGGATGGACAGCGTTTTCTTGCCTTTGGCACGCCCTGGAGCGGCAAAAGCCATCTGAACGAAAACCGCTGTGTTCCTGTTGCTGGGGTATGTATGCTCCGCCGGGGAGCGGTCAACCGTATTGCCCCTTTTGATGGTGTGGATGCCATCCGCGCTCTGCTGGAGCAGACGGTGCGTCCCCGGGATAACGCGGCCATATCCGCGTTGCTGGACCTGACGGATAAGCTGCTGACCCATGTGAATGTGTGGCAGATGGAATGTAATATGGACCCGGAGGCCGCCCGCGTTTCTCATGCGGCTATGTCAGCGGCGATCCGGGAAAAGTGACCCGCGTAAATTGGAGAGGAGCAAGAAACAATGAAGCTGAAGGACGGTTTTCTTCTGCGCCATGTAGCCGGACAGCCCGTGGTGCTGCCCGCCGGGGCGAATGTGGATTTCAGCGATATGATCACCCTGAACGACACCGGCTGTACCCTGTGGAAGTGTCTGGAGCAGGATGTGGGGCGTGAGGAGCTGATTCGTGCCCTGCTGGACGAATACGAGGTGGACGAGGCCACCGCCGGCATTGCGGTGGATGCCTTCGTGCAGCGGCTGAAGGAGCTGGATCTGCTTGTCTGAGCGTGATGTGCGGCTGGAAGATATGCTTCCGTTGATGCTGGAGGCGCTGGAGCGGGGACAGAGCGTTCGCTTTTCTCCCCGGGGCACCAGCATGCGCCCTATGCTGCGGCAGGGACTGGATTCGGTTACTCTGTCCCCGGTGCGGGGTCGGCTGAAAAAATATGACCTTCCCTTTTACCGCCGGGCGGACGGGCACTGCGTGCTTCACCGCATCGTGGCGGTGGGGGAGACCTACACCTGCGTGGGCGATAACCAGTTCCAGCGTGAGCCGGGACTGACCCATGAGCAGATGCTTGCGGTGGTCACCGCATTTTCCCGTGGAGAGAAGGAATATTCGGTGAACGCGCCGGCTTACCGGCTGTACTGCCGTTTTTGGCACATTACCCGCCCGGCGCGGCATCTGTGGCGGTGGGGCATTGCCCGTATTCGGAGGATCTTTAAATGAAGGAACGGTCCACTTTGGTATGGATACTTCGCCGCATCGGCCGGCGCATCCCCATGCTGCTGCTTATGACGCTGGTGGAGGCGGTGGGCGCGGTGCTGGGGGTGCTGTTTGCCCTTGCCATGCGTAATGTGATCGACTGCGCCACCACCGGTGACGTAGGTTGGTTTGTGGGTGCGTGCATGGTGCAGGTGGCGCTGATCCTTGGCGTGCTGGGATGCAGTCTGCTCTCGCGCTGGACGCGGGACAAGCTGGCTCACGAGCTGGATCGGGACTGGAAAAAAGGGCTGGTACATGCGCTGCTGCGCGGGGAATATGCCGCCGTATCCGCCTATCACAGCGGCGAGCTGATCAACCGCCTGAACAACGATGTGCGTACTGTGGACGAGGGCGTGCTGCTGGTGTTGCCGGGTGTGCTGTCCACTGTGGTGCGGCTGGTGGCCGCGCTGAGTGTCCTTACGGCCATGGAACCGACCTTTGCCGGGCTGCTGGTCGTTCTCGGAATTTTGATGATCGTGGTCACCGGTGTGCTGCGCCGGGGACTCAAGCGGCTGCATAAGCAGGTCAGCCAAGCGGAGGGACAGGTGATGTCCTTCCATCAGGAGGCAATGGAAAAGCTGCTTGCCGTACAGGCCATGGACCTGAGCGGCGAGGTGGAGCGGCGCTCGGACGTGTTGCTGGAGGAACGCTACCAGGCCCAGCGGCGCAAGCGCCGCGTGTCCCTGCTGGCCAACACCGGGGTGAGCGTGCTGTATTATACCGCGGGCTTTGCCGCCCTGTGCTGGTGCGGCTGGGGGCTGCTGATGGGACGGATGTCCTTCGGTACGCTCAGTGCGGTGATGCAGCTGGTCACGCAGCTGCAAACGCCCTTTGTCAATCTGTCCGGCTTCCTGCCCCGATACACCGCCATGCTGGCCAGTGCCGAGCGGCTGATGGAACTTGACAGTATCCCCGCCCAGGTACAGGCACAGCCAATGGATGCGGGCGCGTTTGAACAGCTGGTGGGTGAGCAGATCACCTTTTCCTACGGCGAGGAGCCGGTACTGCGCGAGGCGTGCTTCCATATCCCGGCGGGGGCGTTCGCCGTGATCTGCGGCGCTTCCGGCATCGGAAAAAGCACATTGCTCAAGCTGATGCTTGGCATATATCCTCTCACCCACGGGCAACTGTACGCCCGGCTGGCCGGGGAGCAGGTGCCCCTGTCCGGTGAAACCAGACATCTGTTTGCCTACGGTCCCCAGGGGAATTTTCTGTTTAGCGGTACGCTGCGGGAAAACCTGCTCATTGCCGCGCCGGACACCACGCACACCCAACTGGAGCAGGCCATCCACGTCAGCGCCATGGAGCAGTTCCTGCCCCAGCTGCCCGACGGTCTGGACACCGTGATCGGCGAGCGGGGCGAGGGCTTGTCCGAGGGGCAGGCTCAGCGTTTGGCCATCGCCCGGGCGGTACTCAGCTGCGCGCCGGTGCTGCTGCTGGACGAAGCTACCTCTGCGCTGGATGTAGACTCCGAGCGCACGGTGCTTCAGCGACTT
>JAGBTC010000017.1 GCA_017631545.1 Oscillospiraceae bacterium | reverse complement strand
TCCTTGTGGGGGTGTGCCCCGGTTGACAGATAACAACATTATAAGAGAAAGCCAACCTGCGGTCAAGAGGACGGGCAGGTGCAAAATTTCTGCCAAAATCGAGCTTTGCGGTTGACGCAGGGGAAAAAGAAAGATAAAATAGAAAAAAGAATAGATCATTCTGCCTTTTTGGCCTGCTACATATAGAGAACGGAGGAAAGTTTTATGGATAACAACTGGCGCAACGAGCAGATCCGCTGCGAATTCTGCGGCGAGAAGTACGCCGCCACCTATAAGCGCTGCCCCTTCTGCGACGGGACGGGCGAGGTGGACGAGGACGATGTGTACGAAGAGGAGCGTGAGTCCCGCTCTCGCAATCGCTCCCGCCGTGGTGGCCGCCGCACGGCCCAGACCAATCGCCGGGGCGGCGGTTACGGCCGCCGCGTGGAGCCGGTGCAGGTGATCGGACTTATTTTGTCCATGATCCTTGTGGTGGCGGCGGTGTATATTGTGTTTTCCGTCATCAGCCCCCTGCTGGCAGGCAAGCAGCCCCCGGTCGGTGCCGGCAGCGAAAGCCAGTCTCAGCCCGGCATCAGTGCGTCCGTTTCCGGCGAGATCAGCCAGCCGGATGTGTCTGTCTCCCAGCCGGATGTGCCCGATGTGTCCCAGGGCGCAGACGAGCCTGTGATCCCCGAGGTGCCCACCACCTTTACCGCCACCGGCATTACCATCAATGTCAGTGACTTCACCCTCAAGCCCGACGAGACCTATCGCATCCGCGCCACGCTGGAGCCCCAGGGCTGCACCGATCCCATCACCTGGACCAGCAGCAACGAGTCTGCCGCCATCGTGGGCGCAGACGGCTCGGTGAGCAATGTGAACACCGGCGCGTCCACCATCAAGCTGACGGTGACCGCCACCGTGGGTGATGTGTCCACCACCACCATCGTGCGCTGCCGCGGCGGCAGCACCGGTACTGCCGGAAGCACTGCCACAGGCACGGCGCCCACCACGCCCACTGTGCCGACCACTCCCACGGTGCCCACCACCACCACGCCCACCACGCCCGACGCCTCGCAGACCCCCACCGCCAATGTGACCGCCGGTAAGCAGGCGATCATCTCCGAGGGGGGCGTACGCATCCGTTCCGGCGCCGGTACGGAGCATCCCGTGCAGGTGTCTGCCAGTCAGGGTGCTGTGGTCACCGTGCTGGAGGACTGCGGCAACGGCTGGTATAAGATCCAGTACATTGGAAGCGGAAGCAGCAAAGAGGTGGGTTACATCTCCGGCGCTTATCTGCAGCAAAAGTGATCTTGTTCCCCGAAGGGGCGAGTCGGTGACGACTTGCCCCTTTTTTCTCTGCCTGGTTGCATTTTCGGCCCGTTTGGGGTATCATGACATCAGAACAAAATGGAGGCGAATGCCATGAAGGACGGTTTTGTCAAAGTCGCGGCCGGTACTCCCCGTATTCGGGTGGCCGACTGCCATTATAATGCCGAGCAGATCTTCACCCTCATGCGTGAGGCGGATAAGCAGGGGGTTCGGGTGCTTTGCCTGCCGGAGCTGTGTCTGACGGGGGCCACCTGTGGGGATCTGTTTTTTCACGACACGCTGCTGACCGGCGCGCAGGACGCCCTTGCCACCGTGCTGGAGGCCACCCGCTCCCTGGATATGCTGGCCGTGGTCGGCCTGCCGGTGCGGGGAGAGGACGCGCGGGTGTACAACTGTGCCGCGGTGCTCCACAAGGGCAAGCTGCTGGGGCTTGCCGCCAAGCAGCACCTGTCCGCCGCCCAGCGGCGGTGGTTTGCGCCCGGCCGGGAGGGGGCGGTGTGCCGCCTGCTCGGGGACAGCTATGCGCTGGACAACGCCGCGGTCTATGTCTGTGAGGCGCTGCCCCGTCTGTGCGTGGGCGTAGAGGTGGGGGAGGACGCCTGGGCGGCCTGTCCCCCGGCGGTGACGCTGACCTGCGTCGGAGGAACCACTCTTGTGCTTAATCCCAGTGCCTCCTGCGAGATCGTGGGTCGGGCGCACAGCCGCCGTGCCATGGTCACCGGGCAGTCTGCCCGGCTGGTGTGCGCCTATGTGTGCGCCCAGGCCGGAGAGGGGGAGTCTACCACCGATCTGGTCTTTGGCGGCCACGGTCTGGTGGCGGAAAATGGCACCCTGCTGGCCGAGAGCCGCTTTGTGGGCGGGCTGACCGTTTCCGAGATCGATGTGGACCGGCTGAGCTTCCGCCGCGGACAGGCGGAGGACTTTGCCTGCTGCGGCGAAGGGGTGCGCCGGACGTATTTTGACATGAAGCCCGGGAGTACCCGGTTGACCCGGCACATTTCCCCCATGCCCTTCGTCCCCGATGACGAGGCGGAGCGGGAGCGCCGGTGCAGCGAGATTTTGTGCCTTGCGGCACTGGGGCTGAAAAAGCGGCTGGAGCACACCGGAGCGAAGGCGGCAGTAGTGGGGCTGTCCGGTGGGCTGGACTCCACCCTGGCTATTCTGGTGGCGGCGCTTGCCATGAAGATGCTGGGGCGGCCGTCCACGGACATCCTTGCCGTGACCATGCCCTGCTTCGGCACCACCGACCGCACCCGGGACAACGCCGTGGAGCTGGCCGAGCGGTTGGGCACCACCCTCAAGCGCATTGACATCGGCCAGGCGGTGCAGCAGCACTTTAAGGACATTGGCCAGCCCATGGACCGCCACGATGTTACCTTTGAAAACGGGCAGGCCCGTGAGCGCACGCAGGTGCTGATGGATGTGGCCAACCAGTGCGGCGGTCTGGTGGTAGGCACGGGCGATTTGAGCGAACTGGCTCTGGGCTGGGCCACCTACAACGGCGACCATATGTCCATGTACGCCGTCAATGCCTCCATTCCCAAAACGCTGGTGCGCTATCTGGTGCGCTTTGTGGCCGGGGACAAGGCACAGGAGGATGGGCGGCTGTCCGCTGTGCTGGAGGATATTCTGGATACTCCGGTCTCCCCGGAGCTGCTGCCTGCCGTGGGCGGCACCATCAGCCAGAAAACGGAGGATCTGGTCGGCCCGTACGAGCTGCACGACTTCTTCCTGTACTATATCCTGCGCTGGGGCTTTGCTCCGGGCAAGGTGTACCGACTGGCCCGATATGCGCTGGGACAGCAGTATGACCGGCAGACCATTCTCAAGTGGCTGAAAAACTTCTACCGGCGCTTCTTCAGCCAGCAGTTCAAGCGCTCCTGCCTGCCCGACGGGCCCAAGGTGGGCAGTGTCGGTATCTCCCCCCGGGGGGATTGGGCCATGCCCAGCGACGCGGTGGCCGCGCTGTGGATGGATGAGCTGGAGCAGCTGAAGTAAGGAGCAGGCACGATGAACATTTATCTGGACCTGTTTCTTACCTTTGCCCGGGTGGGCGCGTGTACCTTTGGCGGCGGCTATGCCATGCTGCCCATTCTCCAGCGCGAGGTGGTGGAGAAAAAAGGATGGGCCACTGAGGAGGAACTGGCGGACTATTTTGCCATCGGCCAATGTACCCCCGGTGTCATCGCGGTGAACACCGCCACCTTTATCGGTTACAAGTATAAGGGCGTGTTGGGCGGCATCCTCACCACCCTGGGTGTGGTCGCCCCTTCGGTGCTGATCATCACCCTTATTGCCGCCTTCCTGTCCAGCTTTGCGGACATCCCCTTAGTGGGGCACGCACTGGCCGGGGTCAGTGCCTGTGTGGTGGCCATGATCGCCTCCAGCGTCATCAAGCTGGGCAAGTCCAGCCTGAAGGACGCGGTAACGGTGGGCATTTTCCTTGTGGTACTGCTCCTGTCCCTGTGGCTGAAGCTGTCCCCTGTGGCCCTTGTGGTGGGCGCAGGCGTGGTGGGCTGGGCAGCGCGTCGGTTGTGCGGCGGAAAGGCAGGTGAGGCCAAATGATCCTGCTGAAGCTGTTTTTTGAGTTTTTCAAGGTGGGGCTGTTCTCCGTGGGCGGCGGCCTTGCCACCGTTCCCTTTTTGCAGAACATGGGTATGGCCACCGGCTGGTTTACCGATGCAGATCTGACCACCATGATCGCGGTGGCCGAGTCCACCCCCGGCCCCATCGGGGTCAATATGGCCACCTATGTGGGCTATGAAGCGGCAGGGATCGCCGGCAGCGTGATCGCCACGCTGGGGTTGGTCACCCCGTCCATCCTCGTTATCCTGATCATCGCAGGCTTTTTGCAGAAGTTCCGCACCTCAAAAACGGTGAACGATGTGTTTTACGGCCTGCGTCCGGCCTCCACCGCGCTGGTGGCGGCGGCAGGACTGCGCGTGGCCGCATCCATCTATGTCAGTATCACCGGCGTGGGCTGGAACGGGGTAAGCGTGAACTGGCTGGCGCTGGCCATCGGCGTGGCGGTGTTTGCCGCCATGCGGATAAAAAAGCTGAGCAAGCTGCACCCCATCGTGTTTATCGCGCTTGCCGCCGTGATGGGGATGATCCTCAAGCTGTAATAAAAATCGGCTGTCCGTTTGGACAGCCGATTTTCTTATTCTGCGTTTTTGTCGATCCATTCCGGGGCGAATTTGGAGTAGACGATCTTCTGCTCACTGTACAGGCCGGAGTAGCCGGACAGGGTATAGGATATGCCGCAGCACAGGGCGAACAGGGCAAGACCCTGACCGCCGAACAGCTCGTAGGCCAGCAGCAGGGAGGAGATGGGGCAGTTGGTGGCACCGCAGAACACCGCCGCCATACCCAGCGCGCCACCGAAGGAGGTGGTCAGCCCCAGCAGCGGGCCGGCCACGCTGCCAAAGGCAGCGCCGGTAAACAGCACAGGCACGATCTCGCCGCCGCGAAAGCCAGCGCCCAGCGTCACGGCAGTGAACAGGATCTTCAGCAGGAAGGCCTCCGGGCGTGCGCCGTCGGCCAGTGCGGCGGTGATGACATGACCGCCTGCGCCGTTGTAGTTTTGACTTCCTACCAGCGCGGTCAGTCCAAGCACAAGACAGCCGCCCAGCACCGCGCGCAGCACGGGCTTTTTTGTCACCCTTTCATACAGGTGGGGTGCGGTGTGCATGGCCTTGCAGAACAGCACGGACACTACCGCACACAATCCGCCCAGAACGACCACTTGGGTCATGGACAGGGCGGTCAGCTCCGGAATGCCGGTCACGGCGTACTGCTCGGCGTGTACCCCGAGCAGACGGGCGATACCAAGCGCAGTCAGCGAGCTGAGCAGGCAGGGCACCAGAGCCGCGTAGTACAAAACGCCCACGCTGGTCACCTCCATAGCAAACAGCGCGGCGGTCAGCGGCGTGCCGAACAGAGCGGAGAAGGCGGCGGACATGCCGCACATGACCATGACCCGCTGTTCCTTTTCGTTCAGACGCAGACCCGTGCCCAGTGTGTCGGCGATGGAGCCGCCCAGCTGCAGCGCTGCGCCCTCCCGTCCGGCCGAGCCGCCCACCAGATGGGTGGTGACGGTGGACAAAAAGATGAGCGGGGCAGTACGCAGACGCAAAGGTTGGGCGCTGCGTACGGCTACCAGCACCAGATTGGTGCCCCGATCTCGTTCCATGCCGCAAACGCGGTACAGCAGCACGATGGCTGCGCCGGCGATGGGAAGAAACAGAAGAAGAGCGGGGTGGGCAAGGCGCAGCCGGGTGGCCAGATCGATGCTGTGGTGGAAGGCGACACCAACCAGGCTGATCAGCACACCCACCGCCACCGAGGTGGCGAAACGGCGCAGCAGAGTGGGCAGCAGACGCAAGGTAGTCTGCCCGTGTGATTTGAGATGGTTTAGCATTGGAATTCAGCCTCCAAAGGGGTGTTACCCCAAAGATGTCCGACGGGTATTATACCACTTCAGCGGCAAATGTCCATATTTGTTTTTTTACGGGATTTATCCGATGAAGAAAAGATTTCCGATGATACTGCACAAAAAGCGCAAAAGCGCGCCGGACGCCCACCGCGCCATTGTTTACAAAATAGTGTAGATTTTGCCGGGGTTAGCGTGTACAATAAAGATAAAGACGAACGGGCTGTTCCAACGAGAGGAGGACGCATATGAAACTGGTATTTTTCGGTGCTGCCCATGCCGTTACCGGCAGCTGTCACTGCCTGGAGGTCAATGGGAAAAAGATCCTGATCGACTGCGGCCTGCAGCAGGGCAGGGACGAATTTGACAACCGCGTGCTGGACTTCGCACCGGGTGATATCGACCATGTGATCGTCACCCACGCCCACATCGACCACTCCGGCCGGGTGCCGCTGCTGGTCAAGTTGGGCTACACGGGGCAGATCCACACCACCCGGCTGACCGCGCGGCTGATGAATATCATGCTGCGCGACAGTGCTCATATTCAGGAAAGCGAGGCCGAGTGGCAAAACCGCAAGGGCGGCCGCGCCGGAGCCGCGCCGGTGGAACCCCTGTACACGCTGGCGGATACGGAGCAGGCGCTGCGTCAGCTTGCGGTGGTGGAGTACGGGCAGACCGTTACGCTGTGTGAGGGTGTGCAGGTGCGCTTTACTGACGCCGGGCATCTGCTTGGTTCGGCCTGTGTGGAGATTTGGGCCACTGAGGGTGGCGTGACCAAAAAGCTGGTTTTCTCCGGCGACATCGGCAATGTGGATCAGCCGGTGATCCGCGACCCCCAGCCTATGGAGCAGGCGGATTATGTCATCATGGAGTCCACTTACGGCGACCGGGACCACGAGCCGCCGGAAAGCTATACGCAGGCGCTGGCGCAGCTGATTGACGAGACCTTTGCCCGGGGCGGGAATGTGATCATCCCCTCCTTTGCCGTGGGGCGCACGCAGGAGCTGCTCTACTTCATCCGCGAGATCAAAAGCGCCGGGCTGGTGCGCTCCTGCCCGGACTTTACCGTGTGCGTGGACAGTCCGCTGGCGGCGGAGGCCACCAAGGTCTATGCCGGCGACCTGCACGGCTATCTGGACGAGGAGGCCATCGCGCTGGTGCAGGGGGGCGAGGATCTGTTCACCTTCCCGGGGCTGAAGCTGGTGCATACCAGCGAGGAGTCCAGGCAGCTGAACATGGACAAGACCTCTAAAATTATCATTTCCGCCTCCGGTATGTGTGATGCCGGGCGCATCCGTCACCACCTCAAGCACAACCTGTGGCGGCCGGAGTGCGCCGTGGTGTTCGTTGGCTTTCAGGGGGAGGGAACGCTGGGACGCCGCCTGCTGGACGGGGCGGCCAGCGTCAAGCTGTTTGGTGAGGAGATCGCGGTCAAGGCGCGTATCGTCAACTTCAAGGGGCTGTCCTCCCACGCCGATCGCACCCATCTGATCGCGTGGGCGCAGCAGTTCGCCCCAAAACCGGAGCATATTTTCGTTGTCCACGGGGACAGCGAGGTGACGGAGATTTTTGCCCAGACCCTGCGTGAGCTGGGGCTGGCCGCTCACGCTCCGCTGTATGAGGAGGTCTACGATCTGGCCGCAAACACCGTGCTGGCCAAGGGGATTGTGCGGGAGAAGAAGCGCACCTCCGGCGGCGTATCCGCGCCCTCTCCGGCCTTCCGCCGGCTGGAGGAGGTGGGCAGGCAGCTGGTGCAGGCCATCAGCCGCAGCCGCGGCCGGCCAAACAAAGATCTGGCGCGCTTTGCCGACCAGCTGAAGCTGCTGCTGGACAAGTGGGAGAAATAAAGAGAAACGGAGAAACACAGTTGATGAAGATCGATCGCAAGGCGCTCAAGAGCGCCGCACGCCTTGCTATGCGCCGCCAGACGGGGCAAAGTCCGTGGCAGGTGACTGCCCTGTATCTGCTGCTGACGGGAGGGCTTTCGCTGGTGCTGGGGCTGGTAACAGACGACCCCATCAGCCGGCTGGTCTGGCTGCTTCAGCAGGGGGTCGAGCCGGGACAGGCGCTGGGGCTGGCGGTGTCCGCCGTGGGGACGGTGGGGCTGTTTGCCAACATCCTGCTGCTGCTCAGTCGATTGGTACTTGACCTTGGTTATATGAGTTGGGGGCTGCAGGTCAGCCGTGGGAAACAGACGGGGGCGTCTGCCCTGACGGATGGCTTTGTGCTGGTGGGTCGGGTGCTGCTGCTGAATGCTGCGGTGACGCTGCTGAGCCTTTGCTGGTACGTGGTCATTTTCGTGCCCCTGATCACATTGTTGGTTCCGGTGGCCTTTTTGCCCGGTGGTGCGGTGCTGATGCCGCTGGTGCTGATCGGGGGGCTGGCGCTGTTTGCCCTGTGCGTACTGCGCTACGCCATGGCGGATTTTTGCCTGCTGGACGAGCCGGAGCAGGGCGTGTTCCATGCCCTTCGTACAAGCCGCCTGCTCCTGCGCGGGCGGGTGATCGAGTATGCGTTGCTGCTGCTGTCCTTCTTTGGCTGGTATGTGCTGGGTGTTGCGGCCAGCTGGATCGTGGAGTCCGCCGCCATCACGGTGCTGGGCGGAATGGACATCATTCTGAGGCAGGATATGCAGGCGGTGCTGGAACTCAGCGGTCATCCGGTGGTGGTTGTGTTGACCGCGGTGGCGGGCTGGGCGGTGTCTTTGTGGCTGCAGCCCTATGTAACGCTGACCCAGGCCGGGTGGTACGACCGCCTGCGGGAACAGGTCGGGCAGAAATAAACAAACGGGCGATGCCAAGCGGCATCGCCCGTTTGTTGGTTGATTGGGGGTCATTCCACATAATCGTCATACTCGGATTTGCAGATGCACTCCTTCTTCTCCTGCAGCTTACTGCCGGCGGTGTGGAACAAAGCGGTCAGCTTATCCCAGTAGGCAATGATGGCGCATACCGCGGCGGCAGCGACCAGAGAAAAGGCAACGATCTTCAAAACGAAACGGGCGATCTTCATTGTTACGGCCTCCCTTGGCATAGATTTTCTAAGTTCAGTTTACACGATTTCGGTGGGAATTACAATCTTTTTTGAAAAATTCACAGTTTACCCTGCCCATCCAGCAGCAGGGTGAGGATCTGTGCTTCCCGCAGAACAAACTTGGAACGGTAGTTGTGGGTGCGGCACAGGTGCAGGTTGATGCGGCGCGCCTTGTCCATGTCCACCCACTCCAGCGCGTAGCCCAGATCCTGCTCGTAGTCCTCCAGCACCTGCTCGGCCACCGTATCGTTTACATCGGCAAAGTAGTAGTAGGAGGTCTGGTCGAAAATGGTCTCGGGTGCAAACTGGGAGGCGCGGATCTCACGCACGATGCCCAGCGGGCGGACGGTATGAGGCAGAATGGTCAGCCCAACCTCCTCCCGTGTTTCGCGCATGAGTGCCTGTACATGGGTCTCACCGGGGGCGATACCGCCGCCGGGGAACTGATAAAACCCCTTTTTCCGGCTTTTTACCATTGCCACACAGCCGTGGCGAAGGATGACCGAGCGCACGGCGTGTCGCTCGTGCCGGGGCCAGTGGTCGGGGTAGTTGCGGTCGTCATACACCGCCAGCAATGGCATCTTATCCATGCTGGGCCAACCAATCCTGAATGGGCTTGAGGCTGCGGAACTCCACCCGGCTGCCGCCCTTGACCAGAAGATCCAGCATTTGCTGCTCCTGCTCGGTGCGCTTGGCCTTTGCCTGCAGCTGCCGACGGGTGGTGCGGGTGACCATGCCCACCATTCTGCGCTGGAACCAGCTTACCTTTTTGGGTGCCCAGCCCCCCTGAAGATAGAAAATGGGGGCGTTGGGAATATAATTGGCTTTGGACAGGGTGGCCAGCACCTCCTTGCCGGCGGGGGACATACCCACGCCCACGACGCACTGAACATTCCACCGACGCACCGCCTGATCCACGCCGCTGATATGGCCGGCCATGACCCAGCCCATG
>JAGBTC010000176.1 GCA_017631545.1 Oscillospiraceae bacterium | reverse complement strand
GGCACTGGTGGCCGTTGGCCTGATCGCCCTGCGTGGGGACGCCTTCGGCTATGTCTCCCGTATCCCCTCCCCCGACCGGGTGGTGTCCGTCACAGTGGACGGCATGGGCAGTTATCCCCATGACGGCGGGCGCAGCTTTGAGTTTACCACGCAGGACGCCGCCCTCATCCAAAAAACCGTCGCCCTGCACGAGGCCATCGTGGATCAGCACAAAAATCCCGACATGGGTGAGGGCGGAGACAGCGACTACATCCGCCTGAATGTGTCCTATACCCTGTCGAGCGGCGCCACCCTGCGCCGGCAGTACGGCACCCATGTGTGGCCGGGCTGCAAGCTGGAGCAGCCCGCCCGGGACTTCTACTGTGACCCCATGGTGGCGCAGCTGTCCTATCGTCTGGACGAGATCGACCCCACCAAGCTGGAGAACATAGAGGTGTCCAGCCTGTGGAATAGCACCAACAAGAAAAATGAGTATTATTCCACCACGGAGCATATCTACCTCTCGGAGCAGCAGGCCGCCCTGCTGGCCATCTACGAGGCGGTCATGGCCGACTTCGAGCAGGGCAATCTGGGCAAGCGCTACCTCTTTGATCTGGAGGACGAGCGGCAGCTGAACACCTGCACCGCCGACCTGACCATCTACTGGCGTGAGATCTATCCGTCTCAGGACAAGCGGCCGACCGCCACCGCGATCGATGCCGCGACCTCCTACTACAATGCAAACCGGAGCATGTCCGTCACCCTGACCCCCAACGCGGAGAACACCATCCGGGTGCTCACCGAGCTGGGTATTCTGGACGAGGACACCACCCTGCGGCTGTATCGGGACATCGTGGACGAGGAGGAGCGGGTCAAGCTTGCCTATGGTGACATGGATTTCAACTCCGCGCCCACCGCCTCCGCGGTCATCTCCGGTTACGACAACTGACCTCCCTCTCCCACCCCCGGGGCATCGCTCCGGGGGTGCGTTTGTTTACCCCCATTCAAAAACAGCAACATCTGCCGATATTTTGGCAAATTCCCTCAAAAATCGCTGTTGATTTCCCTGTTTCCCTCGGATATAATGGTATCGTGTGAAAAGATACCCCAAGAAGGGGCACTTGATAAGGAGGTTTTTGTTATGAAAGAAGTTTATGTTGTCAGCTGCTGCCGTACCGCCGTTGGCGCTTTCGGCGGAAGCCTCAAGGACACCCCCGCCACCGAGCTGGGCGCCGTTGTGGTCAAAGAGGCGCTCAACCGTGCCGGTCTGACCGGCGAGCAGGTGGATGAGCTGATGTTCGGCTGCATCCTCACCGCCGCTCAGGGCCAGAATGTGGCCCGTCAGGTGGGCGTGAAGGCCGGCCTGCCCTTCGGCGTGCCTGCCTACACCGTGGGCATGGTGTGCGGCTCCGGCATGAAGTCCGTGATCGAGGGCGCTCGCGCCATCGTGGCCGGCGATGCCGATGTCATCGTGGCCGGCGGCACCGAGAACATGTCCGCTGCCCCCTACGCCCTGCCCGACGAGCGCTGGGGCGCCCGCATGGGCGACAAGAAGGTGGTCGACACCATGATCCGTGACGGTCTGTGGGACGCCTACAACAACTACCACATGGGCACCACCGCCGAGAACATCTGCGATGTGTGGGGCATCACCCGTCAGGAGATGGACGAGTTTGCCGCCGCTTCCCAGCAGAAGACCGAGGCCGCCATGGCCGCCGGCAAGTTCGAGGCCGAGATCGTCCCCGTGATGATCAAGAAGAAGAAGGAACTGGTTGAGTTCAAGGTGGACGAGTACCCCAAGGCCGGCGTCACCGCCGAGTCCGTGGCCAAGCTGCGCGGCGCCTTCCCCGTCGGCCCCGAGGGCGTGGAGGAAGAGATCGTACATACCTTTGAGCTGACCGGCGTACACGCCGACGACACCCGCAAGCACGAGCCCCGCGTCACCGCCGCCAACGCCTCCGGCATCAATGACGGCGCTGCCGCCATCGTGCTGGCTTCCGGCGAGGCCGTTGCCAAGTACGGCCTGAAGCCCATGGCCAAGCTGGTTGGCTGGGGCCAGGGCGGCGTTGATCCCAAGGTCATGGGCGTTGGCCCCGTGCCCGCTTCCCGTCAGGCCATGAAGAAGGCCGGCCTGACCATCAAGGACATCGACCTGGTCGAGGCCAACGAGGCCTTTGCCGCTCAGTCCATCGCCGTGGCTCGCGAGCTGGACTTCGACATGGACAAGGTGAATGTGAACGGCGGCGCCATCTCCATCGGTCACCCCGTGGGTGCCTCCGGCGCGCGCATCATCGTCACCCTGCTGCACGAGATGGCCAAGCGTGACGACGCCAAGCACGGTCTTGCTACCCTGTGCATCGGCGGCGGCATGGGCGTTGCCACCGTGTTCGAAAAGGTGTAAAAACTCCGGGGGGCGGCTTGAAAAAGCCGCCCCCTCTCATTTCTTTCATTTCTGCCCTTTACTCTTTTCCCCTTTCGTGCTATACTGCCTTTGACAATTAAATTCCTGCTTCGTGGCCTGTGCGGGGCAAACGCACCGAACGGGCTGAACAAGACAATGGGGTGCAAATCCCCAACGGTACCGCCGCTGTAAGCGTTTGTGCCGTCCCATGGCGAAAGCCGGTCACTGGATCTTCCGGGAAGACGGGACGGTGGGGCTCTGCCCCGGGGCGCAAGTCAGAAGACCTACGAGGCAGCTTTGTCCCCTCCCCTGCGAGCAACAGGGGCGCGGATATCATTCGCTACGCGGAAAAACGGCTGCGGCACTCTTGTGAGTGCCGCATTTTTTGCGCGAAAGGAAGGTTTTATGAAAAAACAGACCAAACTTACCCTTGCCGCCCTCGCCCTGCTGCTGCTTGTCGGCCTGCTGGGCGGTGTGTACCTGCTCTCCCGTCCGGATGTGGCTGCCGGCACCAAAAATATTACGGTGGACATCGTCCACGCAGACGAAAGCACAAAAAGCCTGCGTTTTCAAACGGACAAGGAGTTTTTGGGCGATCTTCTCCTGTCTGAAAATCTGGTGACGGGTGAACAGGGCCCCTTCGGCCTTTACATTCTCTCCGCCGACGGCGAGGTGGCCGACTACGCCGTCAACAAAGCCTACTGGGCGCTGACCGTCAACGGAGAATACGCCGTGCAGGGCGCGGACGCCACCCCCATCGCGGACGGGGACGCGTATCGGCTGGTATACACCGTTGGATAAGCGCATCTCTTCCGCCTCCCGGGAGGCGGCGCTGTATGGGATGCTGGGCGCACTGACCTTCGCGGCCAAGCTGGTCATGGCTCCCCTGCCCAACATTGAACCAGTGTCCCTGCTGGTCATGCTGTTTGCCGTGACCCTGGGCAAAAAGGCGCTGTTCCCCGTGTATGTCTATGTCCTGCTGGAGATTTCCCTGTTCGGGCTGGGCCTGTGGACAACGGCATACCTGTACATCTGGGCACTGCTGGCGCTGGCCGCCTTTTTGCTGCGTTCCATGGAAAGCCCTCTGGGCTGGGCAATCCTGTCCGGGCTGTTCGGGCTGCTGTTCGGGGCGTTGTGTACCCCGGTTTGCCTGCTCACCGGCGGCCCTGCCTTCGCCCTGAGCTGGTGGCTGAGCGGGATTCCCTTTGACCTTGCCCACTGCGCGGGCAATTTTGCCCTGACGCTGGTGCTGTTTCGCCCCGGGCGGCGGCTGCTGTCCCGGTTACTTTGACCCTTTCATCAGACCCAAAGAGCCGTTTTTCTGGAGAAAGACGGCTCTTTTTCTGCTTTTTGCAAGGTTATCGACCGATTTCCCCCGTTTGCTTTTCCAGAATATGGTATTTTATGGAAAATACTTGGAGGAGGCGGTACTATGCTGCTGCAAAAAAAGGAACGGGAGGATCGCGTGCTGTATCTGCCCGTACATTCCATTCGTCCAAACCCGGATCAGCCCCGACGGATCTTTGACCCCACCGCGCTGGAAGAGCTGGCCGACTCCATTCGCGCCCTTGGTATCCTGCAGCCCCTGTCCGTGCGACAGACCCAGGAGGGCTGGGAACTGGTGGCCGGAGAGCGGCGGCTGCGTGCGGCTGCACTGGCAGGTTTGGATCGCGTGCCCTGTCTGCCGCTGCGGGTGGACGGACAAAGTTCCTCCCTGCTGGCGCTGGTGGAAAACCTGCAGCGCAGGGATCTGGACTTTCTGGAGGAGGCGTTGGCACTGGATCGGCTGATGCACACCTACTGCCTGTCTCAGGAGGAGGTCGCCCGGCGCATCGGCCGCTCACAACCCAGCGTAGCCAACAAGCTGCGTCTGCTGCGTCTGCCCCCCCAGCTGCTGGAACAGCTGCGCCGCTGCGGACTGACCGAGCGCCACGCCCGGGCGCTGCTGCGGCTGGAAAACGACCCCCGACTGGCTCAGGCAGCAGAGCATATCTGCGCCCACACCCTGACCGTGGCTCAAACCGAGGCGTACCTCTCCGACCTGCTCACCCCTGCCCCGGCCAAGAGCAAGCCAAAGCGCAAATATATCATCAAGGATGTGCGTCTGTTCCTCAACACCGTCACCCGAGGACTGTCCGTCATGCGGCTGGCCGGAGTGGAAGCCTGCTGCCAGCGGCAGGATACCGATGACGCCATCTGTTTGACCATCCGTATTCCCAAATAAGCGCCTGTCGTTCGCCGCAGGCGAACGATACGGCGCCGGCGACGCCGTGTTTCACATGAAACACTCCCCCCCACCCCTTGCAAAACATTCTCTTGCCCCGGGAAAATCCGCAAAAACAGTTGAAAAACCGGGCGGCGATTGTTATAATAGAAGAGAATTGGGTTTTTGTACCCCTTCGCTCTATTACCAATCGTTTCAGGGGGTGCCTCATGGCCAAGATCATTGCTATCGTCAACCAAAAGGGCGGCGTGGGAAAGACCACCAGCTGCGTCAATTTGGCGGCCGCCGTATATAAGCTGGGAAAGCGCGTACTGCTGTGCGACTTTGATCCACAGGCCAACGCCACCTCCGGGCTGGGCGTGGACAAAAACACCGTCCCCAATGTCTACGATCTGCTGGTACGCCCCATTGAGCCGAAAAAAGCGGTGGTCAGCACCCCTTACTGTGATGTGCTGCCCTCCAACAAAATGCTGGCTGGGGCCGGCATTGAGCTGATTTCCATGGAGCGTCGGGAATATCGCCTGAAGGAAGCGCTGGACGCCCTCTCCCCCGACTATGACTTCATTTTTATTGATTGTCCCCCCTCGTTGGAGCTGCTCACCCTGAACGCCCTGTGCGCGGCGCACACCGTTCTGGTGCCTGTGCAGTGCGAGTATTACGCTCTGGAGGGGCTGAGCGACCTGATGAACACCATTCGGCGCATTCGGCAGGGCCTCAACCCCCAGCTGGGTCTGGAAGGCGTGCTGCTGACCATGTACACCGGGCGCAACAACCTGTCCATTCAGGTGGCCGAGGAGGTCAAGCGCTTCTTCCCCGGCAAGGTGTACGCCACCGTGATCCCCCGCAATGTCCGCCTGTCCGAGGCGCCCAGCCACGGCAAGCCCGTCATGGCCTACGACGCCCACTCCCGCGGCTCGGAGGCTTATATGGCATTGGCGGAAGAGTTTGCGCTCCAAAACCGCTGATTTTCCTGTGAAAACAAGGCGCAACCGCGCCGTGTTTCACATGAAACATTTACTGACGCATCATTCCACCACCACAAAAACAAAGAAGGTGTATTATGGCTAAACGCCCAAGTAATGCCCTGGGCCGGGGTCTGTCCGAAAATATGGCCGGCAACGGCTTTGACTCCCTGTTCGGCCAACCGGACCGAAAAAGCGTCCCCGGTGCGGTTCTCCTGCCCATCTCACAGGTAGAACCGGGATTAAACCAGCCCCGCAAGCGCTTTGACGAGCAGGCGCTGGCCGAGCTGGCCGACTCCATCCGCGCCCACGGCATCATCCAGCCCCTCACCGTCCGCCCGCTCCCTTCCGGCTATTACCAGATTATCGCCGGCGAGCGCCGCTGGCGTGCCGCGCGGTTGGCCGGGCTGGAAGAAGTGCCTGCCGTCATCATTCAGGCCGACGACCGCAAGGTGATGGAGCTGGGACTCATCGAAAACTTGCAAAGAGAGGATCTCAACCCCATCGAAGAGGCCAAGGGCTATCAGGTGCTGATCCGAGACTTCGGCCTGACGCAGGAGGAGGTCGCCCAGCGTATGGGCAAGTCCCGCCCTGCTATTGCCAACACTTTGCGGCTGCTGGCCTTGCCGGATGCCGTGCTTACGCTGCTGGAGGAGGGTTCTCTGTCCGCCGGACACGCCCGGGCCGTTCTGGCCGCCCCCGGCGAGGAGCTGCAGATCATGGCCGCCCAGATGGCCGCCTCCCGGGAGCTTTCCGTCCGGGAAACCGAGGCGCTGGTCAAAAGCCTGCAGGCCGGCCAAAAGCCGCCCACCCCAAAGGCCGCCGATCCCGTCCCGGACATCCGCATCTATCTGGCCGAGGCAGAAAAGGCACTGACCTCCCGTTTTGACCGTAAGGTACGCATCGTTTCCGGCAAGGGCGGCAAGGGCCGTATCGAACTGAATTACTATAACACCGAAGATCTGACCGCCCTGCTCGATCTGCTGGAGCAGGTGAAGGGAGGCAAGTGACATGACGCCGGACGAGCTGAAAAACACCCCCGATCAGGAACCCGGCCGGGCGGATATTTCCGCTAAAAAAGTTCCCGTTTCTGTGAAAAATAACCCACATATCATAAGTTATATGGTCATTTTGTTCCTGGCCGCCTTCCTTCTTCTGATCGTGTCCTACTTCATGCAGCAGCGGCGCACTGACCTGGAAGTCATCTCCGGCCTGCAGGACAGCGGCCTTTCCGCCAGTCAGACCATCCACAATGTTCTCGAGCGCAATCAGCAGCTGCTGGACGACAACCGGGCGCTGCGCGAGCAGCTGGACGCCCGGCAGGAGGCGGCGCAGGAACAGGAGGAGACGCTGCTTGCCATGGATTGGCTGTGGCGCATCCAGCGGGAATATTATCGCGGCTACTATTCCTCCGCCCGGACGCTGATCCGCTCCTTTGAGGCCACCGGCCTTGTGGACAAGCTGCCCACCCAGCCGCTGGTGGACGAAGAGTACCGCACCCCCACGGAGCAGTACCAGTCCATTTACAACGCGCTGTTTTAACCGATTTTATTGGTAAAACCGCATAAAAAGGGAGAAAACGATATGCTTGATATTAAATTTATTCGGGAAAACCCCGAGCTGGTCAAAGAAAACATTAAGAAGAAGTTCCAGGACGCCAAGCTGCCGCTGGTGGACGAGGTGCTGGCTCTGGACGAGGAGAACCGCGCCGCCATGACCCGTGCCAACGAGCTGCGCTCCGCCCGTAACTCCCTGTCCAAGCAGGTGGGCATGCTCATGGGGCAGGCTAAGAAGGATCCCTCCAAGCTGGCCGAGGCCGAGGCGGTCAAGGCGCAGGTCAAGGCCAACGCCGACGAGCTGGCTGCGCTGGAAGTCAAGGAAGGGGAGCTGGCCGAGAAGATCCGCAAGATCATGCTGGTCATCCCCAACATCATCGACCCCTCCGTGCCCATCGGCGAAAGCGACGAGTTCAATGTGGAGGTGGAGCGCTTTGGCGAGCCCCTCACCCCCGACTTTGATGTACCCTACCACACCGAAATCATGGAGTCCTTCAACGGCATCGACATGGACAGCGCCGGCCGCGTGTCGGGCAACGGCTTCTACTACCTCATGGGCGACATCGCCCGGCTGCACTCCGGCATTCTGGCCTATGCCCGGGACTTCATGGTGGACAAGGGCTTCATCTACTGCATCCCCCCCTTCATGATCCACGGCAATGTGGTGGAGGGCGTCATGTCCCAGACCGAGATGGACGCCATGATGTATAAGATCGAGGGGGAGGACCTGTACCTCATCGGCACCAGCGAACACTCCATGATCGGCAAGTTCATCGACCAGATCATTCCCGAGGCCAATCTGCCCCAGACCCTGACCTCCTATTCGCCCTGCTTCCGCAAGGAAAAGGGCGCCCACGGCATCGAGGAGCGCGGCGTGTACCGCATCCACCAGTTTGAAAAGCAGGAGATGGTGGTGGTCTGCAAGCCCGAGGACTCCATGGCCTGGTACGAGAAGATGTGGCGCTACAGCGTGGAGCTGTTCCGCTCCCTGGACATCCCCGTGCGTCAGCTGGAGTGCTGCTCCGGCGATCTGGCCGACCTGAAGGTCAAGTCCTGCGACATCGAGGCCTGGTCCCCCCGTCAGCAGAAGTATTTTGAGGTCTGCTCCTGCTCCAACCTGGGCGACGCCCAGGCGCGCCGGCTGAAGATGCGCGTAAAAGGGGAGAAGGGCACCTATCTGCCCCATACCCTGAACAACACCGTGGTGGCGCCCCCCCGTATGCTCATCGCCTTCCTGGAGAACAACCTGCAAGCCGACGGCAGCGTGAAGATCCCCGCCGCCCTGCGTCCCTACCTGGGCGGCATGGAAGTTATACTTCCTAAGAAATAACTCCACCTCGCAATATTCCGAGGCAATATCACCATCTGTATTCGCTTTTCCCATGAAAAATACAAAAATTGAGAGGAGCAACCCCAAAATGAAGAA
Source organism: Oscillospiraceae bacterium (assembly GCA_017631545.1). Taxonomy (GTDB): domain Bacteria; phylum Bacillota; class Clostridia; order Oscillospirales; family Oscillospiraceae; genus Lawsonibacter. Next base: position 2,058 of record JAGBTC010000176.1, on the reverse strand, counting down.
GTTTTTTGAAGAGTTCAAGGCCTTTGCCATGCGCGGCAATGTGATCGACCTGGCCGTCGGCGTTGTCATCGGCGGTGCGTTCGGTAAGATCACCACCTCCATCGTCAACGACATCATCATGCCCTGCATCTCCATGCTCACCGGCGGCGTCAACTTTTCCGACTGGAAGTTGGTGCTGAAGGAAGCCGTGGCCAACGCCGAGGGCGTCATCGACCCCGCCACCGAGGTGGCCATCCTGTACGGCAACACCATCGCCATCATCATCGACTTCATCATCATCGCCTTTGCGGTGTTCTGCATGGTCAAGGCCATCAACTCCCTGCACCGCAAGAAGGAAGAGCCCGCTCCCGAGCCTGCGCCCGAGCCCGAGCCTTCCGCCGAGGAGAAGCTGCTCACCGAGATCCGCGATCTGCTGGCTAACAAGTAATCTCGTAGGGGCGGACCTCCGTGTCCGCCCGTATCCAAGAGGTGCTATTATGTCTAACACCCCCGAAAACCATCCGGAGAACGAAACCTACACCCCTGCCTCTCCCGTCAAGCGCACGCTGGCGTGGATCGGCGTGGTGTATATGGTCATTCTGGTGGCTCTGATGACCTACTTTTACTTCACCGCCACCATGCTCACCGGCCTTGGCCCGCTGCTCACCGTCCCCGGACTTGTGGGCATGGGTGTCCTTTCGCTGGTCAGCTCCCACACCACCGGCCGACCGGGGAAGGGGAGTGCCATCGCTCTGGCCGCGGTATGCTGGGTGCTGGCAGTACTGACGCTGCCCGTGGGCATCGCCGGACTCATGAGCAATTTTTCCTAATCCCCGATAGGAGGCTTTTCCCTTGAAGGATATCATTTCCGCCGGCCTTGCCCAGCTGGGTCTGGCCGACCGCGTCCCGGACAACGCTTCGCAGCAGCTGGCCGAATACGGCCGCCTGCTGCTGGAGAAAAATCAGGTGATGAATCTGACCGCCATCCGGGAAGAGGACAAGGTGGCCCGGCTGCATATGCTGGATTGCGCCGCCCTGTTGTGCTGCACCGATTTTGCCGGCAAACGGCTGATCGATGTGGGCACGGGTGCCGGCTTTCCCGGCCTGCCGCTGAAGATCCTGTGCCCGGAGCTGGAGGTCACCCTGCTGGACAGCCTTGGCAAACGGGTCAGCTGGCTGAACGAAGTGTCCGGACAGCTGGGTCTGCAGGGCGTCACCGCCCTCCACGCCCGGGCGGAGGAACAGGGTCTGGTCAAGGGCTTCCGGGACAGCTTCGACTTCGCCACCGCCCGTGCCGTGGCCGATCTTCGCCTGTTGTGCGAGCTGTGCCTGCCCTATGTCAAGCCGGGCGGCGCCTTCCTGGCCATGAAAAGCGTGGACTGCGAGCAGGAGCTTGCCGGTGCCGCCCACTGCATGAAGCTGCTGGGCGGACGGCTGGAAAGCTGCAAGGACTACACCATCCCCGGCACCGACATCACCCACCGGCTGGTGGTCATCCGCAAAGTGTCACCCACCCTGAAGGGCTACCCCCGCAAGTGGGCAAAAATCCAGAAGGAGCCGCTGTAACGGGCCTTGCGTGGGCACATTTTGATTTCACTGCGAACTTTTCGTGCTTTAATCTATTGACGCACCCACATTTTATGATACACTAAAAACTGGAACGAGGGGAGAGGACTGCGTTGGCATTGGGAACCGTGATCGTCGTGACCTCCGGCAAGGGGGGCACGGGCAAAACCTCCCTGACGGGGGGCGTGTCCTCCTGTCTGGCCCGATTGGGCCGCCGGGTGCTGTGCATCGACATGGACATCGGTCTTCGCAATCTGGACATTTCCCTTGGCATGAGCGACCGGGTACTGATGGACTTCTCCGATGTGATGCAGGGGCGCTGCCCGCTGGAGCGCGCCGCCGCCACCCATCCGGAGCTGCCCGGGCTGCACCTGATCACCGCCCCCATGCGCCTGTCTCCCGGCATGACCCCCACGGCCATGACCGCGCTGCTGGCCACCGCCCGGGAACAGTTTGATTACATCCTGCTGGACGCCCCCGCCGGATTGGGAGCCGGCTTTCAGCTGGCCGGCT
>JAGBTC010000175.1 GCA_017631545.1 Oscillospiraceae bacterium | reverse complement strand
TGGTTGGGGGTGACGCTGTCGTGGGGCTTCGGCTTTTCCAGCACCGCGGCCGGGTGGCTCTTCTCCCCGGTCAGGGCGGCAAGCACCGCGTGGTACACCGCGGAAAAGACCTGGCGCTCGTTGGTGAATTTCACCTCGGTCTTGGTGGGGTGAACATTTACATCCACTGCGGACAGCTTGGTGGTCAGATGAAGCACACAGCCGGGGAATTTGCCCACCATACGCTGGTTGGCGTAAGCTTCCTCCAGCGCGGCGGTCATGATGCGGGACTTGACATAGCGACCGTTGACGAAAAAGTGCTGATAGTTTCGGCTGGCTTTGCAGCACACGGGCAGGGTGACGAAGCCGGACACGCTCATGTCCTCTCCGCTGCCCGTCACTTCCTTAAAGCCCAGCGCCAGCTCCCGACCCAGCACGGCGTAGATGGCGGAGTGGAGCTTGCCGTCCCCGGGGGTGAGCAGCTCCTGCTTGCCGTCCCGAATGAACTTGACGCTCACCTCCGGGTGCGCCAGCGCCAGCCGCTGAACCACCGCAAAGACGGCCGCGCCCTCGGCAGAGTCCTTTTTCATGAACTTCAGCCGGGCCGGGGTGTTATAAAACAGGTCGCGCACCACCATGGTCGTCCCCTCGGGACAGCCGGCCTGCTCCACCTCACCGGCCACGCCCCCCTCCAGACAGAGCGCCGCCCCAAAGGGCGCGCCGGGAGTGCGCGTCATCACATCAATGCGCGCCACGGCGCAGATGGCGGCCAGCGCCTCACCCCGGAAGCCCAGCGTGCCGATGGCTTCCAAATCGTACTCGGTACGCAGCTTACTGGTGGCGTGGCGCAAAAAGGCGGTGGCCAGCTGCTCGGGCGCCATGCCGCAGCCGTCGTCGGTGACCCGGATGAGGGTCATGCCGCCGTTATTGATCTCCACCGTCACCTTCTTGGCCCCGGCGTCGATGGCGTTTTCCATCAGTTCCTTGGCCACACTGGCCGGACGCTCCACCACCTCGCCGGCGGCGATCAGGTCGGCCACATGACTGTCCAGTATACGAATGTCGGGCATAAAATCACCCCTTTATCGGTGTCAGTTCAAATCGCGCTTCAGCTCCGCCAGCAGGTTGAGTGCCTCGATGGGAGATAGCACATTCACATCGGTCATGCGCAGCTTGGCAAGCACCGTCTGGCCGCCAAGCTCACCCAGAGACAACTGGCTTTCCGCCGGAGTGCAGGGGCCGGCGCCCTCGACGGCCCGCCCTTCCCCGGCTTCCAGCTCCGCCAGAATTTCGTGGGCGCGCTTGATGACCCGGTCGGGCATGCCGGCCAGCTTGGCCACCTCGATGCCGTAGCTTTGATCCGCGCCGCCGCGCACGATCTTACGCAGGAAGATCACGTCGTCCTTGCGCTTTTTGGCGGCAATGTTGTAATTTTTCACCCCGGGCAGCTGCCCCTCAAGGCAGGTCAGCTCGTGGTAATGGGTGGCGAACAGGGTTTTTGCGCCCAGCCGCTTTTTGTCGGCGCAGTATTCCACCACCGAGCGGGCGATGGCCATGCCGTCGTAGGTGCTGGTGCCACGCCCAATCTCGTCCAGAATGAGCAGGGAGCGGTCAGTGGCGTTTTTCAGAAGCTCCGCCACCTCGGTCATCTCCACCATGAAGGTGGACTGTCCCGCGGCAAGGTCGTCCGACGCGCCGATGCGGGTGAACACCCGATCCACGATGCCGATACGGGCGGCTCGAGCGGGGACAAAGCTTCCCATCTGTGCCATAAGGACGATAAGGGCCACCTGACGCATATAGGTGGACTTGCCCGCCATGTTGGGGCCGGTGATGACGGCGCACAGGTCGTCGGCGTTGTCCATGTGGGTGTCGTTGGGGACGAACAGGGCGTCCTTGAGCATCTTTTCCACCACGGGATGGCGACCCTCGGTGATGTTCAGCACATCGGAGGCGTCCACCATGGGCATACAGTAGTTGTTGGCCGCGGCCACCGAGGCAAAGGAACACAGCACATCCACCTGCGCCACGGCGGCGGCGGAGCGCTGAATTTGCGCCACGCAGGCGCACACCTGCTCCTTCAGCTGGCAGAACAGCTGATATTCCAGCGCCACCACCTTGTCCTGGGCCGAGAGGATGGTATGCTCCAGCTCCTTAAGCTCCTGAGAGATGTACCGCTCGGCATTGACGGTGGTCTGCTTGCGCACCCAGTCCTCGGGCACAAGGCCGGTCTGGGATTTTGCCACCTCGATGTAATAGCCAAAGACCTTGTTGTAGCTGACCTTCATGTTCTTGATGCCGGTGGCTGCCTTGGTTCGGGTCTCCAGCTCAGCCAGCCGCTCGGAGCCATGCTCCATAATGTCGCGCAGCTCGTCCACATCGGGGTGGTAGCCCGGGCGGATAAACTTGCCCTCCCGCACGGAGAAGGGAGGCTCGTCCACCAGCGCCTGACCAATCAGCTCGCGCAGGTCGGGCAGGTCGTCCAGCTCAACGCGCAGGGATTGGAGCAGCGCGGAGGGGCAGCCCTCCAGCAGGTCGCGGATGTGGGGCAGACGACCCAATCCGGCGGCCAGCGCCACCAGATCCCGTCCGCCTGCACTGCCGTAGACCACCCGGCCGATGAGCCGCTCCAGGTCGGTGACCTCCCGCAGGACGGCGGAAAGCTCCTCCCGGATGATGATGTCCTCCGCCAGATCGCTCACCGCCTGCTGGCGGCGGCCGATCTGCACCGGAGACAGGAGCGGACGCTCCATCCAGCCCCGGATCAGGCGGCCGCCCATGGCGGTTTTGGTCTTGTCCAGCACCCACAGCAGGGAGCCCTTTTTCTCCTTGGCACGCAGGGTCTCGGTCAGCTCCAGCGTCTGCCGGGCGGTGAGATCCAGCTCCATGAACTGGTCGGCGGTGTAGTAGTTGAAGTTGGCAATGTGGGAAAGGTCGGTCTTTTGTGTCTCATAGAGATAGTTGAGCAGACCACCGGCCGCGCGCAGGGCGGCGGTGTCGTCCTTGGGCAGGGCGTCCAGCCCGGTGACGAACTGCTTTTCCACCAGCACCCGGGCCACATCCAGCCCAAAACGCTCCTCGCCCCCGTCCGACCAGGCACAGTCCAGCCGCACCCGTAGGAAGTCGCACAGTCCGTCCAGCTCCCGGGCACCGGGGGACAGCACCGCCTCGGCAGGGTGGAAGCGCCCCAGCTCGTTTTCCAGATGATCCCGGGCCTCCTCCCCCATGGGGAAGGAGGTGGCAAACACCTCGCCGGTGGAGATATCGCACAGGCACAGGCCGATGGCCGTGGGGTCGGCAAACACGGCGCAGATGAAGTTGTTGCGCCCCTCCTCCAGCATGGAGGCGGCGATGACCGTGCCGGGGGTGATGATGCGTACAATGTCCCGCTCCACCAGTCCCTTGGCAAGGGCAGGATCCTCCGTCTGCTCGCAGATGGCCACCTTGTAGCCCTTGGCGATGAGCCGGGCGATGTAGCTGTCACAGGAGTGGTAGGGCACGCCGCACATGGGGGTGCGCTCCTCGGGGGGCTTGTTCCGGTCCCGGGTGGTCAGAGTCAGGTGCAGCTCCCTGGACACCAGCTTGGCGTCCTCGTTGAACATCTCGTAAAAATCGCCCAGACGGAAAAAGAG
>JAGBTC010000174.1 GCA_017631545.1 Oscillospiraceae bacterium | reverse complement strand
CGCACGGAGACCAGCAGGGGGTTCTCCATATCGCCGAACTTCTTGCCGGTGATCTCCTCCAGCTTGACGATGTAGTCCATGATCTGAGCCTGGATCTCATCGTTGATCTTCTCGCCGTCCTCATAGTACTGGGTGCAGGCCTCGGTGGAGATGGTGAAGCCCTGGGGAACGGGCATGCCCAGACCGGTCATTTCGGCCAGGTTGGCGCCCTTGCCGCCCAGCAGCTCGCGCATGGAGCCATTGCCTTCGGAGAAGAGGTACAGATACTTGTGTGCCATTTGCAAATCATTCCTTTCTTATTCTTTGAATACGCATCTGAAAAACCCACCGCCCCAGGCGGTGCGCCATAGGGATTTATCCGCTTCAAAGAGGTTCTTTTCCGGCAACACTTCGTCAAAAAGCTGCGGCAGGCGTCAGCCTTCCCGCGGCTTTTTTCCTCGTCTTGCAAAGAAAATATTCCTCTTTGAAGTGCTTTGGCAGTTTTGCGGCGAAGATTTTTTCTTGCAGCAAACTCCGAGGGCGCAGCAATACTTGATGTATTGCAAGGCCGAGGAGGAAGCTACAGGGAAAAAGATTGCCGCAAAACCGAATCAATCCCTATGACACACCGCCTTTACGGCGGCACTTTTCAGATGCGTATTGCCGACGGAGCTTGTCCGCCGCCCTCGTGCCGGGGCACCGTGCCCCAAACAACAAAGGTGCGCAAATATTATATCCGTTTGCGTTCGGGATTGCAACTGCTTTGAAGCCGATTTTGAATGATTTTTTTCATTTTTTCTGTCGTTTACCACAAAAAATGCAGGGCGAACGCCGTCAGCACGCCCCCGGGGCGGCCTTCCTTTTTGCATTTGTCGCCGGGCTGCGGACATAACAAAAACGGCACGGAGCATCCGTGCCGTTTTTGTTGGATATTCATCGCCCTTTTTCCTCCAGCCGATCCAGACGGCGGCAGGCCTCGTGGGCAGTGCCCTCCACGGCCGTCAGCCGGGCGGCAAAGGCCTCGTTGTGCGCGCGCTGATCCCGCTGCTCTACCTTGATGTCGTCCACGCCAGCCTTGATGTAGCCGATCTCGGTCAAAATCGCGCCGTCGTTCTTGCCCCGGGCGCGCTGATCCTGCCGGTTGTTGCGGCTGAAACCCGACCAGCCGAAAAAGATGGCGGCCAGTGTGCCCATCATGCCCACCAGACCCACCAGCGTTACGGTCACGGTCTCCTCCATGCTCCCACCTCCCTTCACCTATAAGGTGATTTCGGGGTGGATATGGACATTTGCGTCCATATAAGCAAAAAATGACCTCTCCGGTGGGAGAGGTCATTTTTGTTATCCGCTCATTCGCACGCCCGCCCAGCCAAGCAGCGCCAGCTGAAGGGTCAGCAGCGCAGGTAGCCCGTAGCGAAAGTACCAGTGTTTCGTCTTGTGGCGAAAGCGGTTCATGCCCAGAATTACCCCCGGCGTGCCGCCCAGCAGGGCACAGGTGAACAGGGTCTTTTCCGGGATGCGCCACATATCCCGCCGGGCGCGGTACTTATCCACGCCCATGAGAACAAACCCGGCCACACTCATCAGCGCCACCCAGCCCAGCAGGATCACAGCGGGGTTATTCATCCGCCTTCTCCTCCTGCTCCGGCTGTTCCTGTTCCGGCTGCTCTTCCTGCGTCTGCTCGGGAGCAGGCACAGGCTCACTGACCATGTGGATATGCTTGGCAGGAGCCTCGATCACCTCGGGCTGGGAGGGGCGGAAGCCCGTCTGCCGGGTGGAAGCGTAGGCGCTGTCCACCAGCGCCGGGTCGCGCCCTTCGATGATGGCCACCATCTCGCCGCCGGTGATGGTCTCCTTGTCCAGCAGGTAGGCCACCACCTTGTGCATATCCTCCAGATTTTCCTCGATCACTTTCACCGCATCCTGATAGCAGGCGTCAAGGATCTGCTTGACCTCCTTATCCATCAGCGCGGCGGTGTCGGGGGCGCAGTCAAGGCCGTAGCCGCCGTCCAGATACTGGTTGCGAACCGAGCCAAGGGCCATCATGCCGAACTCGTCGCTCATGCCGTACAGGGCCACCATGCTGCGAGCCACATTGGTGGCCTCCTGAATGTCCTGGGAGGCGCCGTTGGTCATGGTACTCAGCACCACCTGCTCGGCAGCGCGGCCGCCCATGGACACGGCGATCTTGGCCATCAGCTCTTCCCTGGTACGCAGGTTGGTCTTATCCTCCTCGGGCATGAGCAGGGTGTAGCCCAAAGAGCCCTCGGTGTGGGGAACGATGGTGATCTTCTGCACCGGCTCGGCATTTTTCTGCTTGTAGGCCACCATGGCGTGACCCACCTCGTGATAGGCCACCAGACGGCGCTCAAACTCGGTGAGTACGGAGTTTTTCTTCTCGCTGCCGGCGATAACAAATTCGAAGGAGGCCAGCAGATCCTCCTGATTGACGAAGCGGCGTCCCTTACGCACGGCGCGCAGCGCGGCCTCGTTGGCCAGGTTGGCCAGGTCGGCACCCACGCAGCCGGCGGTGGCCAGGGCGATCTTCTTCAGGTCCACATCCTCGGCCAGCTTGATCTTGCGGGTGTGTACCTGCAGGGTGGCCAGACGCCCGGCCAGATTGGGCCGGTCGATGGTAATGCGCCGGTCGAAGCGGCCGGGACGCAGCAGGGCGCTGTCCAGCACCTCCGGCCGGTTGGTGGCCGCCAGCACGATCACGCCCTTGGTGGGGTCAAAGCCGTCCAGCTCAGCCAGCAGCTGGTTGAGGGTCTGCTCCCGTTCGTCGTTGCCGCCCATGCGGTTGTCACGGGTCTTGCCGATGGTATCGATCTCGTCGATGAAGATGATGCACGGGGCCATCTTGGCCGCTTCCTTGAACAGGTCGCGCACACGGCTGGCACCCACGCCCACAAACATTTCCACAAAGTCCGAGCCGCTGATGGAGAAGAAGGGCACGCCCGCCTCGCCGGCGACCGCCTTGGCAAGCAGAGTCTTACCGGTACCCGGAGGGCCGACCAACAACGCACCCTTGGGCAGCTTGGCACCGATTTCGGTGTACTTGCCCGGGTTGTGCAGAATGTCAATGATCTCCTGCAGCGACTCCTTGGCCTCGTCCTGTCCGGCCACATCGGCAAAGGTGACACCGGTGGACTTTTCCACATACACCTTGGCGTTGGCCTTGCCCACGCCGCCGATACCGCCCATGCCGCCGCCCTTGCTCATGCCGCGGAACAGGAAGAAGGTCAGGCCCACCATCACCAGCAGGGGCAGGAGGCTGACCAGCATACTCAGGAACATGGAGGGCTCTTCCACCTCCGGGCCGTCGTAGAGCACGCCGTGCTCATCCAGCAGCTGCTGCAGGCCGTCGTTACCCAGATTGATGGCGTCGGTGCGGAACACAGGCTCCATATCATTTTCCCGCAGGAAGTCCAGAATACCGCCCGCGCTCTCGTCCTGCTCCAGCTCGACCTGCACGCCTTCTTTCAGAGTGAACTGATAGCGGTAGTCGCCCACCTTTTTCACCTGCTCCACCTTATCCTCCGCCACCCACTGGCGGAAGGTGGAGTAGTCCACATCAAATTCCTTGGCGCTGCCGCTGTCGGTACAGCTTTGGAACAGCAGCGTCAGCATCAGCGCCCAACACAGAACGCTGATGATACCAACGATCCCCTTAGGACGCTTTCCGTTTGGATTTTTACGAACGCTCATAAGACAAGCGATGCCTCCTGTTATGGTTTCCCGGGCCGCCTGAGGGCAGCGATACCCGGTGCATTGTGTGAATCATACCATACTCCCACCCCAATTACAAGGAATGGGTATGTAAACTTTTTATTAATCCGGAAAACTTTCGCCCCTTCCCACCTATTTTCCACTTCCACCCCCCGTTTTCTTGTGTTATAATAAGTGTCTACTGACACGATTTGGAGGTCGCCATGAAAGAACATACTCCCCTGCGCCGCTCCGCCCCCGTGGAGACGGAAAATGACGGCGTGATCGAAGGGCGCAACGCGGTGATCGAGGCGCTGCGCGCCGGCGTGACCATCGACAAAATTTACATCATGAAGGGCGAAACAGACGCCACGCTGGGCCACATCGCCTCCTCCGCCCGGGAAAAGGGCGTGGTGGTGGTGGACGCCGACCGGCGCAAGCTGGACGGCATGAGCCGTACCCACTCCCATCAAGGGGTGATCGCCCTTGCCGCAGTACGGGAATATGCCAGTGTGGAGGACATTCTCGCCGCCGCCCGGGAAAAGGGCGAAGCCCCCTTGATCGTGGTATGTGACGAGCTCAGCGACCCCCACAATCTGGGCGCGGTCATCCGCACGGCAGAGTGCGCCGGCGCCCACGGCGTTATTATTCCCAAGCGCCGCTCCGCCGGTCTGACCGCCATCGTGGCCAAGACCTCCGCCGGTGCGGTCTCCCACCTGCCCGTAGCCCGGGTGCCCAACATCCCCTCCCTGCTCAAGCAGCTAAAGGAGGAAGGCGTTTGGGTGTTCGGCACCGCCGCCGACGGCAACACCACCCTCTATAACGCCGACCTGAAGGGCCCGGCCGCCATCGTCATTGGCAGCGAGGGGGACGGCATGGGCCGTCTGGTGGGCGAGCAATGTGACTTCCGGGTCAGTATTCCCATGAAAGGACACATCAACTCACTCAACGCCTCCGCCGCCGCGGCAATTTTGCTGTACGAGGCGGTTCGCCAGCGTCTTGGCTGAGATCCTGTAACCATCTGTAAACGAGGAGCCTGTTATGAGCGAGCGCAAGGACAAAAAACTAAATCAGGACGATGAGCTTGCTCAGCTGCGTTCCCTGATCGGTGACGCGGACAGCGGCTCCTATTCTCTGGACGATATCCTGTCGGAGTATTCCTCCCACAAGCTGCCCAGCGGCGTGGTCTCCCTGTCCCCGGAGCCGGACAATCTGATCCCCTTCCCCGGTACCGTCTGCACCCCGGAACAGGACGAGATGCCCATGGCCGAGGAAACATCGCAGGAAGAGGAAGCAAACGAGAACGAAGTCACAGTCGAAGTCGAATCCGACGAGGACGAATCCGACGAGGATGAATACGACGAGGATGAATACGACGAGGACGGGGATGAGGACGCGTACGCGGACAATGTGGTGGACTTTCCCGCCCAGCCCAGTCTGTTCCAACGCTGGCTGCAGACCCTGTCCCGCAAGGCCGACCGCTAT
>JAGBTC010000173.1 GCA_017631545.1 Oscillospiraceae bacterium | reverse complement strand
GGCGGCCCTTGGGCTGCCGGCGGTGCTGATGGTTCTGTTTCGCCTGCTGCGCTCGGATGCGGAAATCATGGAGCGCTGGGTGTTGGGTGTGATGGCACCGCTGGAGCAGAGGCTGGGTCGGCTGTGGTCGGTCGTTCCCTTCTCGGTGGCGGAGGTGCTGAGCGCGGCCGCCTTGCTGGGCGGTGTGTTTTGGTTGGTGCGGGCAATGGTCTGCCTTGTACGGCAGCGGCGGCTGCGTCCCTTCATCCGGCGGTTGCTGGCGATGGGGGCGGTCTGCCTGTGGCTGCTGGCGGGACTGGATTGGCTGTGGAACGCGGCCTATTACGCCCACGGCTTTGCCCGGCACGCCGGACTGACGGTGCAGCCGTACACGGTGGAGGAGCTGGCGGCGGTGACGGAGGAATTTGCCCGGCAGGCCTCTGCTCTGGCCGTCCAAATGCCCCGGGACGCCGAGGGGCACTTTGTGCTGAGCGTGGATGAGTGCCTTGTGCGTGGCACGCAGGTCTACGGTGGACTGGAAGAGGCCTTTCCTTTTCTGGAGTTGGAGGGAGAGCGCGCCAAGCCGCTGCTGTGCTCCAGGCTGCAAAGCGCGCTGGGCTTTACCGGAATTTACTTCCCTTTCACCGGGGAAGCCAATGTGAATGTGGACGCGCCCCGCTGTCTCCTTCCGGCCACCGTTGCCCATGAGATGGCGCACCAGCGCATGGTGGCCGCCGAGGAGGAGGCCAACTTTGTGGGCATCGCCGCCTGCGTGAGCGGTGGGGATGCGGTCTATGCCTATTCCGGCTATTTGATGGGGCTGATCCACCTGTCCAACGCCCTGTACCGGGTGGCCCCGGAGGAGTGGGGTGCGCTGCGGGCGGAATTTTCCCCTCTCCTTGTCCGGGACTGGCAGGACAACAATGCCTACTGGGCGGCGCGGCAGTCCCCGGTGGAGGACGCGGCGGAGCAGGCATATGACGCCTTTCTCAAAGGAAATGACCAGAGCTTGGGTATGCGTTCCTACGGCGCGTGCGTGGATCTGCTGGTGACATGGATGGGGACAAAGAACTGAAATTGCTTCCGCTTCAAGGGACATACTATAGTACCCCCGGTAGCCGAAATCGGGCTGCCGGGGGATTTTTGTGCCTGCACAGGGCGCGAAAGCACATTTCCGGCCCCCTGGAGTGATTGACGAACGGGCGCTGAAATGATATAATCATTTAGTTTATTAGAGTGGAAAGGTGTGTCTTGTTATGTGGGTGGCCGACGGCTGGAAGGATTACGAGCTGATCGATTGCGGCAGGGGCGAGAAGCTGGAGCGCTGGGGCGAGCAGCTGCTGGTGCGTCCGGATCCCCAGGCGATCTGGAATACTTCCCGCACCCATCGGGGCTGGAAGCAGAATGCCGGGCGCTATGCCCGTTCCAGTACCGGGGGCGGCGCGTGGGAGAACAAGTCCATGCCCCAGCGCTGGACGGTGGACTATAAGGATCTGACCTTCAACATCAAGCCCATGAACTTCAAGCACACCGGCCTGTTCCCCGAGCAGGCGGCCAACTGGGACTGGGCCCGGGAGCAGATCAAAAAGGCCGGCCGACCCATCAGCGTGCTCAACCTGTTTGCCTATACCGGCGGCGCCACCGTGGCCTGTGCCGCGGCAGGAGCCAGCGTGTGCCATGTGGACGCGGCCAAGGGCATGGTGCAGTGGGCGCGGGAAAACGCCAAAAGCTCCGGGCTGGAGGAGGCACCCATCCGCTGGATCGTGGATGACTGCGGCAAATTCGTGGAGCGGGAGATCCGCCGGGGGCGCAAGTACGACGCCATTATCATGGATCCCCCCAGCTACGGCCGCGGCCCCACCGGCGAGGTGTGGAAGCTGGAGGAAAACCTGTATCCCTTTGTGGAGCTGGTCAGCGGCGTGCTGTCGGACAACCCCCTGTTCCTCATTCTCAACTCCTACACCACCGGTCTTGC
>JAGBTC010000172.1 GCA_017631545.1 Oscillospiraceae bacterium | reverse complement strand
GGGCGGCGGGCCGCTGCAGCGGCAGTACCGACCGGGTGCCGGCCGCGTTGTGCGCCAGCGCGTCCCGCGCCTGCATGGGACGCAGGCCGCCGACGGCCTGCACCGCCGCCCCCAGAGCCCCGAGGGCCAGAACCAGCGCGCACCCCCGGCGCAGGATGCGCGCGGCTTGTCCGGTGGATCGGTTCACAGGGTCGCCCTCCTTTCTTGGGTGATGGTACAGCCTATGCCCGGGGAGGGGGAGGCATGACCAAAGGAAAAAAGTTTACAAATTCCCCCTGTTTTTTGGGGGGCAGGGACATATAATGAAGAGCAAAGGGAAAGGAGGTGCGGTGATGTACGGGCAACGACTTACTCCCGCCGCACGCCGACGGCTCTGGCTGCGGCTGGGGCTGCGGTTTGTTTTGGCTGCGGTCTGTGTGGTGCTGGTGTGGACGCTGGGGCGGCCGCTGTTGGCCCTGTTCATGCCCTTTTTGCTGGCGTGGGGGGCAGCGGTGCTGCTGGACGGCCCGGTGCGTCGGCTGCACCGGCGGTTGGGCTGGTCCCGTGGCGTGCTGTCCCTGCTGACAATGCTGGTGCTTTTTGGGGCGCTTTCCACCGGGGTGGGGCTGCTGGTGCGCGGTGCGGTGCGCGAGGTGGTCTCCCTTGCGGAAAACTGGGACAGCCTGCTGGCCGCGGCTCGGGAGGTGCTTGTCCGGCTGGAGGGGCATGCCCGGCGTGTGTCGGCGCAGCTGCCCTTTGAGGTGCTTGCCCCCGACCAGAGTCTGGCAGAGCGGCTGGGCGCGTGGCTGGGTGGAATTACCCCCGACTGGGGCAACCTGACCAGCTTTGCCACGGACAAGGCCCGCGCCCTGTCCTCCTTCGTGCTGGGGCTGGTATTTTTCTTGATGGGCACCTACTTTCTGTGTGCTGACTATCCCTATCTGCGTACCCGATTGATGGGGCGCATGGGCGAGGGGACGCAGTCCTTGCTGCGGCAGGTGAAGGCGGCGGTGGCAGCCGCCTTTGGCGGCTATCTCAAGGCGCAGGTGCTGCTGAGCGTGGCGGTGTTTTTTCTCCTGCTGTGCGGCTTCGTTGTCACCGGGCAGGACTATGCCCTGCTGCTGGCACTGGGGCTGGCGGTGCTGGATTTTATTCCCCTTCTGGGTGCGGGGACGGTCATGATCCCGTGGGCGGTGGTGGAGCTGATCGCGGGGCACTACTCCCGGGCGGTGGCCGTCATGGTCATCTGGGGGGTGGTGGCGCTGTTTCGCCGCGTTGCCGAGCCGAAATTTGTGGGTGACCGGACGGGGTTGTCCCCCATCGTGTCGCTGGTGAGCATCTATGTGGGAATGAAACTGGCCGGTGTGGCGGGCATGATCCTCGGCCCGGTGGTCACGCTGGTGGCGCTGAATTTACTGGGGCTGGGTCTGCTGGACGGCTGGCGGGCGGATGTGCGCCTGGCGGTGCGGGATATGGCCGGACTGCTGCGTTCCCCGCCGGAGGAGGACAGGTAAGGGGTTTTTCTGTAAAATTTCAAAAAAAGGTTGCAGGTTCTTCATGAATTAGACATAATTAGAAGGTATCCTTGCCTTAGTACCGGAACAACCTATCCTTTGAAGGAGTGAATCATATGTATCCGTCCGACCATGATTTTGAACGCGAGCGCGAGCAGGAGCAGCCCATTCCCACCACCGGCGATGTGTCCGGGGGAGAGGAGACGCCCAAGCAGAAAAAAACGCGCGGACATACCGGAATGAAGGTGGCGGCGCTGTGCCTGTGCTGTGCGCTGCTGGGCGGCGTGGCCGGTCTGGCCGGCACGGCGGTGGTGGTCAACGCCCGTCGGGGCGAGACCACGGTCTATCACGCCCAGACACCTGTGAGCGCGGTGGAGGTGGTGGATTTGCCTGCCTCCGAGCCGCTGAGCCCGGCGCAGGTATACGCAGGCAATGTGGCCTCCTGTGTGGGCATTACCGT
>JAGBTC010000171.1 GCA_017631545.1 Oscillospiraceae bacterium | reverse complement strand
GTCCAGACGATAGGACAGCTGCGCCACCATGGGGTCACAGTAGAAGTCCCGGGCGGGCTGCTCCAGCTTGCAGCCCGGCCACACATGGGTGCCGTACTGCCGGCGCAGGGTGGCGCCGCCCGACAGGGTATAGGTCACATTCAGGCGGATGTAGTCGCGGTCTCCACCCTCACCCATGTCGGGATTTTTGTGCTGATCTACGATGGCCTCGTGCAGGGCGACGGTTTTTTGGATGAGGGCGGCATCGTCGGTGGTAAACTCAAAGCTGCGCCCACCGTCGAAGGGATAGCTGCCCATGCCGTCCACCGTGACGGACACCACCCGGTCGGGGGAGGGGATACGGGAGACATAGCCGAAGGCGTCCCCACGCAGGGCGATCAGGCCAACGGCCACCAGTGCCAGCAGCACCGCGCAGCCCCGCCACGCCTTCCACACCCGGAAGGACTTTTTCAGCAGCATCTCCGCGGCAAAGTAGCCGATGAATGTCCACAGCAGCAGGCTGCCCATCAGGCCGAAGGGGGCTTCAAAGCCGAACATGGCGTACAGCCAGTAGCCAAAGCACAGCCCGGAGCAAATGGAAACGCCGTACTTGAAGAAGGGGCGCACCACGGGCACTGCCACCACATCGCCGGCGGTCTCGATGTGCCGCTTGCGGTAGACCAGCAGGGCGAGGGCGGCAAGGACAAGGCCTGCCGCGGCGTAGATGGCCAGTTCGGGGATGCCTTGCAGCTCATAGCCCAGACCGTTGCTGCGCCAGCGCACATTTTCTCCCAGCCGGACGGCGGGGGTCAGCCACCAGACCACCTCTTCCGCGGTGTTGGTCAGCCCGGCGTAGCCGTAGAGGAAGGGCTCAAACAGCACATCAAACAGGAGCATCAGGATGGCGGCAAGGAAGTTGAGAATGCCGTAAAAGGCAGGCAGAGCCAGCAAATGACCGGTAAACATGGCGCAGAACACGGCAAAGGAGTAGAAGAACAGGCACAGTGCGCTCTGTGCCAGCGCCCACACGGACACGGTGTACAGATCCACATAGCCCGAGCAAAGCCCCTCCGCGCCCAGCGTCAGCAGCCACACCAGAAGGTGGGGCGCCAGCAGAAAGCACAGGCCGGACAGATAGCTTGTGAGGAACAGTCCTTCTCTTCGTACGGGCAGGGCGTGGATCATGCCTGCCGAGCGGTTGTTGTACAGGTAGGAGAACACCGCCATGGCCGCCAGAACGCCGAAGGAAAAGGCCATGACCGTGCCAAAGACCTCCAGCAGGTCGGGAATGCCGTTGGCAAAGGCCTGCACCTGCTTGACGGGGGTCTCGCCCATCCACAATTGATTTCTGGACACGATGGTGATGCACCGCACGGGCAGGGCGTAGATCCAGATGAGGGCGTACAGCGCCCAGATGGGCCAGTAGCGCGTCAGATTTTTCTTAAACAGAGTGGAGTTAAAGTACGATGTCGCGCACTTCATAGTCCTCACCTCCCAGCTCGTAAATAAAGATCTCCTCCAGCGTCAGCGGCAGCGCCTCCATCAGCAGGGGCTGATAGGCGGCCAGCCGGTTTTTCACCTGTACGGCGTTGCCCCGGAGAATGAATGTATGTACCCGGCCGGCCTGAGCGGCGTGCAGCAGCTGCAGATCCTCCGGCAGCGCAGGCGGCTCGGGGGAGTCAAAGACCACCTGCAGCTTGACCACATTGTCCTGCAGGTCGGACAGGGAGCGCTCCAGCAGCACCTTTCCTCTGGACAGGATGCCCACATGGTCGCACACATCCTCCAGCTCCCGCAGGTTGTGGGAGGACACCAGCACCGTGGTGCCGCGCTGTGAAACATCGTTCATCAGCAGCGACCACACCTGCCGGCGCATCACCGGGTCAAGGCCGTCCACCGGCTCGTCCAGCACCAGCAGGTCTGGCTGGCAGCACAGAGCCAGCCAGAAGGCCGACTGCTTCTGCATACCCTTGGACAGGCGGCGGATGGGGTGCTTTTCATCCACCGTGGCGAAGGCATCCTTCAGCGCCTCATAGCGCTCGGTGCTGAAGTTGGGGTAGATGCCCCGGTAGAAGTGCATCATGTCCCGGGTGGAGGCGGAGGTGAAGTAGTACAGCTCGTCGGGGATGGAGAAAATGCGCTGCTTCACCGCCGGGTTTTCATACACCGGCTGACTGTCCACCAGAACCTCACCGCTGTCCGGGCGGTATACCCCGGTGATGTGGCGCAAAATCGTGCTTTTTCCGGCGCCGTTTGGGCCGACAAGGCCGTAAATCGACCCTTTTGCCACCTGCATGGTCAGCCTGTCCAGCGCCCGAAAGCCGTCAAAGGTTTTGACCACCTGTTCGATTTTTATCATGACTCGTTCCCTCCTTGTTCACAAATATGGCGGCAAACGCCGTCCGCGTCCAGCCCCAGATAGGAAAGCTCCCTCACCAGCTCATCCAGCCGGCCCAGCAGCTGCTTGCGCCGCTGCTCGTCCACCCCGGTACGGGGGGCGGCAAAGCTGCCCTTGCCGGGAACGGAGTAGGCGTAGCCCTCCGCCTCCAGCGCCTCGTAGGCGCGCTGAATGGTGTTGGGATTGATGGCCAGTGAGCTTGCCAGCGCGCGCACCGAGGGCAGCTTTTCTCCCTCGCGAATCGCGCCGGTGACCATCAGCTTTCGCAGGCCGTCCTTGACCTGCTCGTAAATGGGACGCGCGTCCCGATAGTCCAAATGGAGCATGGTGACCTCCTTTCTGCCAAACTGTATTAGCCGTATTAGTACAGTTAACATATCATAGGGAAAGAACGCTGTCAAGAAAAATTTGGTTAAAATTCTTTACCACAGGTGAAAAAGCCGGCTGCGTATGCTATAATAGCAAGCAAGACTTTGTAGGGGCGGCCCCCGGACGCCCCAAGGCCGAGTGAGGGCTGTCGGGGGCGCCGGCCCTTATGCAATCAGGAGGGTCTGCTATGTTCACCACAATTGGTTTTATCGGCTGCGGCAATATGGGCGGTGCGCTGGCCCGGGCGGTGCGAACGGCCGCGCCCGGGGCGCAGCTGTTTTTTGCCAACCGCTCGGCAGAAAAGGCCGAAGCCCTTGCCCGGGAGCTGGGGGGAACGGCGGCGGACAACGAGACGCTGGCGCGCACCTGTTCGCTGCTGGTGCTGGGCGTCAAGCCCCAGCTGATGGGGCAGATGCTTGCCGGCCTTGCCCCGGTGCTTGCCGCCCGGAGCGAGCGCGTTGTGCTGCTGACCATGGCGGCCGGGCTGACCACCCAAACCATTCGGGACATGGCAGGGGGGGAGTATCCTGTCATTCGCATCATGCCCAATACCCCCGTGTCCGTGGGGGCAGGGGTGGTGCAGCTTTGCTCCCTTGGGGCGACCCGGGAGGAGACCCGGGCGGTCACCGCTCTGCTGTCCGGTGCAGGGCTGGTGGATGAGCTGGAGGAATCGCTGATGGATGCGGCCACCGCCCTGTCCGGCTGCGGCCCGGCTTTTGTAGACCTGTTTCTGGAGGCGCTGAGCGCCGGGGGCGCGGCCTGCGGCCTGCCCGAGGACAAGGCGCTCACCTACGCCGTACACACCCTGCTGGGCGCGGCGCGGCTGCAGCAGGAGACGGGGCTGCCCCCAGCCCAGCTGCGGCAGGCGGTATGTTCCCCCGGCGGAGCTACCATTCAGGGCGTCTACGCGCTGGAACAGGGCGAATTGACCCAAACCGTTGTCCGGGCGGTGGAAGCCGCCTACAAACGGGCGTTGGAATTGAAATAAACCGTAGGGGTCGGCCTCTGCGCCGGCCCGACAAACCCATTCAGAAAGGGGTATATTTATGCGTATTGTAGTGAAAGTTGGCACTTCCACCCTTGCCCACCCCACCGGGCGGCTGAATATCCGCCATGTGGAAGAGTTGGTCAAGGTGCTTTCTGATTTGAAAAATGCCGGCCATGAGGTGGTTTTGGTCTCCTCCGGCGCCATCGGCATGGGCGTGGGTAAGCTGAACCTGCCCGGCAAGCCCTCGGATATGCCCACCAAGCAGGCGGCCGCCGCCGTGGGCCAGTGCGAGCTGATGTACACCTATGACAAACTGTTTGCCCAGTATAACCATACTGTGGCGCAGATCCTGCTCACCGGCGAGGATATTGACCACGCCGATCGGCGGCAGAACTTTGAAAACACCATCTACCGCCTGCTGGAGCTGGGTGCGCTGCCCGTCATCAACGAGAATGACACCGTGGCCACCGCCGAGATCAAGGTGGGCGACAACGACACCCTGGGCGGCATCGTGGCCTGCACCGTCAAGGCCGATCTGCTGGTGCTGCTCAGTGACATTGATGGGCTGTACACCGCCGATCCCCGAAAAGACCCCAACGCCACCCTCGTTCCCGTGGTGGAGGAGGTCACCCCCGACATCGAGGCGCTGGGCGGCGGCGTGGGCTCCGGTCTGGGTACCGGCGGCATGGCCACCAAGCTGCGCGCGGCCAAAACGGTCACCGCCGCCGGCTGTGATATGGTCATCGCCAACGGGGAAAATCCTGCTCTGCTCTACGATATCGTGCAGGGCAAGGCGGTGGGTACGCGTTTTCTGGGGAAGAAGGGGTAACAATGACAACGATGCAACTGCTTGGCCGGGCCAAGGCCGCCAAGGCCGCCATGGCGCTGGCTGACACACAGAAGAAAAATGATGCCCTGCACTTTATGGCTCAGGAGCTGCTGGTCGCCCGGGAAGATATTCTCGCGGCCAACGCCCTTGACCTTGCTGCGGCCAAAGGTACGGTGTCCGATGTGATGCTGGACCGTCTTGCCCTTAGCCCGGAGCGCATTGCCGCCATGGCCGATGGTATGGAGCAGGTGGCCGCCCTGCCCGACCCGGTGGGGCAGGTGCTGCGCCGGGTGGAACGCCCCAATGGGTTGGTCATTGAGCGTACCGCCGTCCCCATGGGCGTCATCGCCATTATCTACGAAAGCCGACCCAATGTCACCTCGGACGCGGCGGCGCTGGCCCTCAAGGCCGGCTCGGCCTGCGTGCTGCGTGGGGGTAAGCAGGCGCACCGCTCCGCCGATGCCATCGTCACCGCCCTCAAGCGTGGGCTGGAGCGGGCGGGACTGCCCGCAGACGCCCTTGCGCTGGTGGAGGACACCTCCCGGGCCAGCGCCAACGAGCTGATGACCGCTTCGGGCTATGTGGATCTGCTCATCCCCCGGGGGGGAGCGGGACTCATCCGCGCCTGCGTGGACAACGCCACCGTCCCCGTCATCGAAACGGGCACGGGCATCTGCCATATCTATGTGGACGCGGCCGCCGACCTTGCCATGGCGCTGGATATCGTGACCAACGCCAAGTGCAGCCGTCCCAGCGTGTGCAACGCCGCCGAAGTGTGTCTGGTGCATAAGGACGCCGCCCCTGCTTTCCTGCCCAAGCTCCGTCAGCGTCTGGTGGACGGGCGGGCGGCGGCAGGGGAGATCCCTGTTCAGCTGCGGCTGGACGAGCGCGCCGCCGCCATCATTGACGGCACGAGCGCGAGCGATGCCGACTTTGACACGGAGTTTCTGGACTATATCCTTGCTGTGCGTGTGGTGGACGGTGTGCAGCAGGCGATGGAACACATCGCCGCCCATTCCACCGGCCACTCCGAGTGTATTGTTACCTCCGATGATCATGCCGCACGGACCTTCCTGACCGGGGTGGATGCCGCCGCCGTCTACCACAACGCCTCCACCCGTTTTACCGACGGGGGCGAGTTCGGGCTGGGCTGCGAGATGGGCATTTCCACCCAGAAGCTCCACGCCCGGGGTCCCATGGGGCTGGAGGAGTTGTGTTGTTACAAATATCTGGTGCGGGGAACCGGGCAGATTCGTTGAAAATTTTTATAAAAAGAATGAGCAAACCGGCAAATAATATGATATAATAAGGCAGACCAATCTGTTGGTGGGCGCACCGCCTGCCCGATCAGGAGGAAACCGGATGGAAGATGCAATCAAAAACAAGCGTGAATCGCTGCTTTCTCAGGGCGTGACCATGCTGGATCCTGCCGCTGTCTGGGTCGAAGAGCGGGTGCGCGTGGGCAAGGGCACCGTGCTGCTGCCCGGCACCATTCTGCGCGGCAACACGGTGGTGGGTGAAAACTGCACCATCGGCCCCAATGTCATGCTCACCGACACCACGGTGGAGGACGGTGCGACCATCAATGCCGCACAAATTGAAGAAAGCATTATCCGCAAGGGCTGCGAGATCGGCCCCTACACCCATATCCGTCCCCACTGCGATGTGGGGGAG
>JAGBTC010000170.1 GCA_017631545.1 Oscillospiraceae bacterium | reverse complement strand
GGCGGCGCACTGAAGAAGCTGAAGAATCTGAGCAAGAACAAAAAGAAGGCAGGAAAGGAGGGCGAAGCAAAATGAGCGAGAACATGGTTCTTCGCATGGAAAATGTGACCATGCAGTTTGGCGGCGTGGTTGCTGTCAATGATCTGTCCCTGGATGTTCCCGAGGGCAAGATCGTGGCCCTCATCGGCCCCAACGGTGCCGGAAAGACCACCGCCTTCAACTGCATCACCGGTGTGTATGAGCCCACCAACGGCCGGGTGTCCTTTATGGAGCAGCCCATGGTGGAGAACCATCCCCAGGGCAAGATGAAAAAGCTGTATGCCGGGGCGCATCAGGGGGACTTCACCACGGTGATCAGCCCCACCCCCGACAAGATCACCCAGCTGGGCATCGCCCGCACCTTCCAGAACATTCGTCTGTTCTCCGCGCTGAGCGTGTTTGACAATGTGCTCATTGCCAAGCATATGCGCGCCAAGCAGAACTTCCTGTCCGCAACCTTCCGGCTGAACAAGGCGGAGGAGCAGCGTATGCGCCGGGAGGCCATGGCCCTGCTGGAGGAGCAGAATCTGGCCCACCTGAAGGACGAGGTGGCCGGCTCTTTGCCCTACGGCCTGCAGCGCCGGCTGGAGATCGCCCGTGCGCTGGCGACACAGCCCAAGCTGCTGCTGCTGGACGAGCCGGCGGCCGGCATGAATCCGCAGGAGACCCATGAACTGACCGAGTTTATCAAGGAAATCCGCGCCCGGTACGACCTGACGGTGCTGATGATCGAGCATCATATGGATCTGGTCATGACGATCTCCGACCGCATCTATGTGCTGGACTTCGGCAAGCTGATCGCACAGGGCACGCCGGAGGAGATCCAGAACAATCCTCGCGTGATCGAGGCCTACTTGGGGGTGGCAGACGATGCTGAAAATTGACAATCTGAAGGTCAGCTACGGCGGGATCGAGGCCGTCAAGGGCATCAGCTTTGAGGTGCCCGAGCGGGAGATCGTCACCCTGATCGGCGCCAACGGCGCCGGCAAGTCCACCACCCTGCGCGCCATCGCCGGCCTTGTGAAGCCGGCCTCCGGCCGCATCCATCTGCAGGGGGAAGACATTACCGGCATGACCCCCGACCGCATCGTGGCCAAGGGCATCACGCTGGTGCCCGAGGGGCGGCGGGTGTTCCCCGACCTGACGGTGCTGGAGAACCTGAAGATCGGCGCGTATCTGCGTAGTGACAATCTGGAGGACGACCTGAAGTGGGTGTACGATCTGTTTCCCCGACTGAAGGAGCGTTCCTGGCAGGCGGCGGGTACCCTGTCCGGCGGCGAGCAGCAGATGCTGGCGGTGGGCCGCGCGCTCATGTCCCGTCCCAAGATCATGATGATGGACGAACCCTCTCTGGGTCTGGCTCCGCTGGTGGTCAAGGGCATCTTTGACATCATTCGCGAGATCAACAAGCAGGGCGTGACCATTCTGCTCATCGAGCAGAACGCCAACATGGCTCTGCGTACTGCCGACACGGCCTATGTGCTGGAAACAGGGCGGATGACCCTGTCCGGTACCGGGAGGGAACTGCTGACCAACGAGGCGGACAGAAAGGCCTATCTGGGCTGAGCAAATCAAAAAAGCGGCACGGACACTTGCTGTCCGTGCCGCGTTTGCATTTTGTCCGGTTGTATCTGGACGCTGTGTGCGGTATAATATGAGAAAGGAGTGATGACAATGCAGGTGCGTTTTGAGCAGATCCGGGCAGACGAGAAGATCAACACCTACATCCGGCAGGCGGACGCCTCGATGATCGCCATGGGGTATACGGAGCATTCCTTTGCCCATGTTTCCCGCTGTGCCGAGCAGGCTAGCCGACTGCTGGAGCAGTTGGGCTATCCGGCGCGTGAGGTGGAGCTGGCGCGCATTGCCGGCTATCTGCACGACATCGGCAATGTCATCAACCGCAATGACCACGCCCACAGCGGAGCGCTGATGGCCTTCCGGCTGCTGGATGAGCTGGGCATGGATCCGGAGGAAACGGCCATCGTCATCACGGCCATTGGAAACCACGACGAAAGGACTGCCCACCCGGTCAACGCGGTGGCGGCGGCGCTGATTTTGGCGGACAAGTCGGATGTGCGCCGCAGCCGCGTGCGAAACAGGGACAGCATCAAATTTGACATTCACGACCGGGTGAACTACGCGGCGGAGCGTTCCGAGCTGATGCTGGACCGGGAGAACCGGACGGTGACCCTGTATATCCGCATCGACACGCAGATCTGCGCGGTAATGGATTACTTTGAGATCTTCACCAACCGCATGCTCCTGTGCCGTAAGGCGGCGCAGGCGCTGGGGCTGGAATTCAAACTGCACATCAACGACGCGGTGCTTCTGTAAATGCAGACAGGCGGCGTACCCATTGGGTACGCCGCCAGTTTTTTTTCTTGTATG
>JAGBTC010000169.1 GCA_017631545.1 Oscillospiraceae bacterium | reverse complement strand
AGGAGATGTGTCCGGACGAGGCCTACGGCGTGGATCGGCTGGGGGATGAGGCCCATGCCGCGGCCATCACCCCTGCATCTTTGTGGGAGCGCTATCAGCGCCTGCTGCGGGAAAGCCAGGTGCAGATCTGCTACTGCGGCAGCGCCGATTGCACACGGGTGGAGCAGGTCATGCGGCAGGCACTTGCCGCGCTGCCCGTCAACGCTGCGCGTTTGCAGCCCGAC
This sequence comes from Oscillospiraceae bacterium, assembly GCA_017631545.1. Taxonomy (GTDB): domain Bacteria; phylum Bacillota; class Clostridia; order Oscillospirales; family Oscillospiraceae; genus Lawsonibacter. The sequence goes on along the minus strand of JAGBTC010000169.1, from coordinate 8,886 downwards.
TGCCAGGTACGCCGCAGCCGCGCCTATGACCAGCCCAAGGTGGTGGAGGAGGCGCTGGATGTGACCCAGGGCAAGCTGGCCATCGGCCTGCGTACGGGCGGCCTGTGCGTGTGGGAACAGGAGTATCCTGCCTTGATGCTGCTCAACGCCGTGTTTGGCGGCACCAGTATGTCCAAGCTGTTTATGAATGTGCGCGAAAAGCTGTCCCTTTGCTACTTTGCCAGCTCCATGCTGGAAAAGATGAAAGGGCTGATGGTGGTCTCCTCCGGTATTGAATTTGACAAGTATCAGCAGGCGCGGGATGAGATCCTCGCTCAGCTGGAGGCCTGCCGCCGTGGGGACATCACCCCCGAGGAGCTGGAGGGTGCCCGGAGCATCGTGATCACCGCGCTGCAGACCGTGCTGGATGAGCAGGGGAGCATGGAAGATTACTGGCTTGGAATGGCGGTGGCCGGGCTGGAGGAAACTCCGGAGCAGCTGGTTGGCCGGCTGGAGCAGGTGACACCGGATCAGGTGGTCGCCGCCGCCCAACGGCTGGAGATCGACACCATCTACTTCCTGAAAGGAAAGGAGGGGGTACAATGATGCGGCAGGACTTTCCCCGGGTGGGTGAGTGCGTGTACCGGCAGGTGCTGGAAAACGGACTGACCGTTTTTGTGTTCCCCAAGCCGGAACACGGGAAAAGCTACGCCTTCTTTGCCACCAACTACGGCGGCATGGATATGCGCTTTTGCCTTAATGGGCAGTGGCACGATACCCCTGCAGGTGTGGCCCATTTTCTGGAGCATAAGATGTTTGACACACAGGACGGAAACGCCCTGCAGGATCTGGCTTCCAACGGCGCCTCTCCCAATGCGTTTACTTCCAATGCTATCACGGGCTATTACTTTGAAAGTACGCAGAAGTTTGAAGAAAATCTGCGTATCCTGCTCTCCTTCGTGTCCATTCCCTGGTTTACCAAGGAGAGTGTGGACAAGGAGCAGGGCATTATCGCTCAGGAGATCCGCATGATCGAGGATGACCCGCAGTGGCAGGTGTACACCGGCATGATGTCCGGCCTTTACAAAAACCACCCCATTCGTACCAGTGTGGCCGGCTCAGTGGAGTCCATTTCCCACATCACAGCGGACACGCTGTACGCCTGTCACAAGGCGTTTTACGACCCGGCCAATATGGTCTTGTGTGTGGCCGGCAATGTGGACCCGGAACGGGTATGCGCCGTTGCACGGGAGATTTTGCCCGCTCCCTCCGGTATGGAGGTGGCACGGGACTATGGACAAAGCGAACCGGAGGATGCCGCGCAGCCGCTGGTGGAGCGGAGCATGGAGGTCGCCGCACCCCTGTTCCAGCTTGCTTTTAAGGGTGACCCCCTTCCCCACGGGGAGCAGTCGCTGCGTATTCAGCTGCTGGGCGAGCTGGCGGCCAAGGCGCTGGTGGGGCGTTCCACCGGGCTGTATGCCCGGCTTTACCAGCAGGGGCTTATCAACAGTGAATTTAGCTGCGGCTGCGAGGTGTACCCGGGCTGTGCCTTCCTTTACGCCGGGGGCGAGAGCCGCGATCCGCAGCAGGTGCGTGCGCTGGTGATGGAGGAGGCCGCGCGTCTTGTGCGCGAGGGCATTGACGAAGATTTGTGGCGGCGGCTGAAGAAGGCGGCTTACGGTAAGCGTGTGCGTGCGCTCAATTCCTTGGAAAACCTGTGCGTGGATCAGGCGCAGAGCTTCTTTTTCGGGGTGGACTCGCTGGTCTTCCCGGAGGTCTTTGACCGGCTGAGCGCGCAGGATGCCCGGCAGCTGCTGGAGCGCTGGGTCACACAGGAGCGGGCCACCCTTTCCGTGGTCTGGCCGAAGGAGGAGAAACGATGAGCTTTATTTCTTTGCCGGGTACGGCCATGCTCGAGCGCGTCAGCTTTCCCGGTCTTGGTCTGGAATTTGACCTGAATCGGGTGGCCTTTGTTCTGTTGGGGAAAAATGTCTACTGGTACGGCGTGATCATCGCGCTGGGCTTCCTGCTGGCCGTACTTTGGTGCTGCCGGCAGGTGGATAAGTACGGCATCAATCAGGACAACATCCTTGATGTGCTGCTTGCGGCCGTTCCTCTGTGCATTATCGGAGCGCGGGCGTATTATGTGCTGTTTGAGCTGGATCGCTTCACCAAGGCGGACGGCTCACCGGATTGGGGGCAGATCCTGTCCATCCGGGACGGCGGCATTGCCATTTACGGCGCAGTGATCATGGCTGCGCTGGTGGTGCTGGCCTACTGCCGTTGGAGGAAAATCGAGTTTCTGGCCTTTGCCGACCTGGGGGTACAGGGTCTGCTCATCGGGCAGATGATCGGCCGCTGGGGCAACTTCGTGAATGTGGAGGCCTCCGGCGCGGTGACCGATGCGGCATGGCGCATGAGCGCCCCTGCCATGGCCCGGGATCTGTTCCGTCCCACCGATGCGGCCTATGACGCCATTGTGGACGGGACGCTGGGCGTACATCCCACCTTCTTTTACGAATCCATGTGGAACCTGCTGGGCTTTTTGCTCATTGTGGCAGCGGCGCGGTGGTTCTACCGCTTTGACGGACAGCTGTTTTTGAGCTATCTGTGCTGGTACGGTATCGGCAGAACCTGGATCGAGGGGCTGCGTATGGACAGTCTGTACTTCTTTGATCTGGAACTGTTCGGTATGCCCTTGCGTACCTCGCAGGTGCTGGCGGCTCTGTCTGCTGTTGTGGCAGGCTGGATTTTGCTGTATCAGCTTATTGTGCGCCGTGGCAAGCACAAAGCCCTGTACGCCGCGCGTGTGGCGCAGGAAAAAGAAACAAGAACACAGGAGAATGTTATTATGACGACAATTATGGACGGAAAGGCCCTTGCCGCCAAGGTGAAGGGCGAGATGCGCGCCCAGGCGGATGCCATGAGCGTCAAGCCCGGTCTTGCGGTGATCATCGTGGGGGACGATCCTGCCTCCCGGGTATATGTGAACGGAAAGAAGAAGGACTGTGAGGAGTGCGGCTTCTACAGCGAGGAATATGCTCTGCAGGGCAACACCACCATGGACGAGCTGCTGGAGCTGATCGGTGTGCTCAACGAGCGTGAGGATATCGACGGCATCCTTGTCCAGCTGCCCCTGCCCAAGCACCTGAACGAGCAGGAGGTGCTGCGTACCATTCGCCCGGATAAAGATGTGGATTGTTTCCACCCCTACAATGTGGGCAAGCTGATGATCGGCGGCGCGGGCTTCCTGCCCTGCACCCCTGCCGGCGTGATGCGTATGCTCAAGGAGTACAATGTGGAGGTGGCCGGCAAGCACTGCGTGGTGGTGGGCCGCTCCAACATCGTGGGCAAGCCCCAGGCCATGCTGATGCTGCGCGAGCACGCCACGGTCACCATCTGCCACTCCCGTACTCCCGATCTGGCCGAGCAGTGCCGCAAGGCGGACATTCTCGTTGCCGCGGTCGGTAAGGTGGGACTGATCACCGGCGACATGGTCAAGGATGGCGCGGTGGTCATCGATGTGGCCATGAACCGCAACGAGCAGGGCAAGCTGTGCGGCGATGTGGTCTATGACGAGGTTGCACCCAAGTGTACCCACATTACCCCCGTTCCCGGCGGCGTTGGCCCCATGACCCGGGCCATGCTGATGGAGAACACCCTGTATGCCGCAAAGGTACACGGCAAGAACTAAGCAAGATAGTGATAAACGGCTCTCGCTTTGGCGAGGGCCGTTTTTCTATGTGCAGGCATAAGCAGGGACAGGCCGTCATAGAAATGGGTAAACACAAAAGGGGTGATGAGATGCAAAGCTATCGTCAGGCGGTGCAGGTGCTGCCGCTGAATCTGCGTCAGCCGGCGCTGCGCCTTTCGCCGGAGCAGATGCAGCGCGTGGAGGAGGTGCGCCTGCGCGTGGGGCGGCCTCCGGCGCTGGTGCTGCCGGAGGGGGAGATGTGTCTGCCCGGCTGTCGGGTAGTGGAACGGGAGGATATGGAACGGCTGGTGGAGATCGCCAGCCGCTGGTCGGTACATACGGTGCTGGAGCAGCTGTGCCGGGGATTTCTGCCTTTGGAGGGCGGGCATCGGCTGGGGCTGTGCGGCACAGCGGTGATGAAGGGCGAGCGCGTGCACGCCTTGCGCGACATTTCCTGTGCCAATCTGCGCGTGGCCCGTCAGCGCCCGGGGGTCGGCCTGCCGCTGGTTCCGCAGCTGCGCCGGGGAAAAGGGATCTACAGCACGCTGATCCTTGCTCCGCCCGGGGCAGGCAAAACCACGCTGCTGCGTGATTTGATCCGCGTCCTGTCGGATGGCGAGGAGGGGCTGCGCGTGGGCGTTGTGGACGAACGGGGGGAGCTGGCTGCTGTTTGTCGCGGGCAGGCACAGTTGGATCTGGGCGAGCGTGCCGATGTAATTACCGATTGCCCAAAGTCGGTGGGCATCGAGCTGCTGCTGCGGGGAATGTCCCCGCAGGTGCTGGCGGTGGATGAGATCACCGCCCGGCGGGATGTGTGTGCCATGGCCGACGCGGTGGGCTGCGGTGTATCCCTGCTGGCTACTGCCCACGGCAGTGGGCGGGAGGATCTGGAACGCAGGAGCATCTACCGGGAAATGCTGGAGCAGGGGCTGTTTCAGCGCCTGATCACCATTCGCGTGTGCGGCACGCAGCGGCAGTTTGGCGTGGAGGAGCTGGCATGAGGGCGGTGGGGGTGTTTTTGGTGTGTGCCGGCAGTCTGTGGTGGAGTCTGCGCGCCTGTGGGCGGCGGCGGCTGGTTCTGGAGCTGCTGGAGGATCTGGTGCGGGCGGTGGAGTATTTGCAACGGGAGCTGTCCCTGGGGCAAAGACCCCTTCCGGAGCTGCTGGAGCAGCTGTCTCAACAGGGTGGTTCGGCGGCACGGGCTGTGTTTGCCCATTGCCGGGAGGGGCTGCATCGGGAGGAACCCTTCTCCCGAATTTGGCCGCTGGCGCTGGAACAGACTGCGCTGGATGGCCGGCAGCGCCGCGCGCTGGAGCCGCTGGGCTGGCTGCTGGGACGCTATGACGCCACGGGACAGGGGGAGGCACTTTCCCGTCTGCACCGGGTACTGGAGCCGATGGTGGAGCGCTGTCGGCAGGATACGGCCCGGCAGGTGCGCCTGTTCAGCATTCTGGGGGTGACGGCAGGGGGCTTTTTATCCCTGACTTTGATTTGATGCAAAGGATTGAAACGGACATGGAAGTGGATCTGATCTTTAAGATCGCCGCCATCGGGATACTGGTCTCGGTACTCAATCAGGTGCTGACCCGGGCAGGACGGGATGAGCAGGCGACCATGGTCACGCTGACCGCCCTTGTGGTGGTGCTGATGCTGGTGGTGCGGCAGATCGCCGACCTGTTCAACATGGTAAAGGAGCTGTTCGGCCTGTGATGGAGCTGATGCTGAAGGTGGCGGCCGGGGCGGTGTGCGCGGTGCTGTGTGCGGTGATGGTGCGCCGGGGCGCAGCGGAATTTGCGCTGGCGGTGGTGCTGGCGGCGCTGGGTTGGATACTGGTGCAGGCCGGCAAGGCGCTGTCCGGTGTGCTGGAGGTGATGGGGCGGCTGGTGCAGATTGGCGGACTGGATGCGGCGGTATTTGAGCCGGTGGTCAAGGTGGTGGGTCTGTCCATGATCGCGCGCATTACGGCCGAGCTGTGCCGCGGCGCCGGGGAAAACGGCATTGCAGCGGCGGTGGAGCTTACCGGGATCGTCCTTGGCCTGGGAGCGGTGCTGCCGCTGGTCATAGCGGTAGTGGAGCTGATCGCGGAGCTGATGGGATGAAAAGACTGGTATATTTTTTGCTGCTTCTGCTGACCATGGCTACCCCGTGTGCCGCCCGGGACGGGCAGCTTTGGACGCAGGTGGGTGCCGAAGAGCTGGAGCGGGCCGGGGAACGCTATGGGGCGCAGACCCGGCTGTCAGAGAGTGCCTCGTTGGAGGATGGGCTGACTCGGGTGGCAGAGTCCTTTTCCCGTGCTGTGCCGCAGCTGGTGGGTGAGGGGGTGAAAAGCGCCCTTCGCCTGCTTGCGGTGGTTTTGCTGTGTGCGCTGATACACAGTATGCACGATGTGGGAAGCGGCACGGGTCTGGATGCGGTGACGGCGGCCGGCAGCCTTGCCATCGCCGCGCTGGCTGTGCAGGATATGGATGCAATGCTGGGGCTTGGACGGGTCACGGTGGAGAATATGCACGGCTTTGGACAGGTGCTTTTGCCTGTGATGGCTGCCTGTACTGCACTTAGCGGTGCGCCTGCTTCCGCTGCGGCGCGGCAGGTGGCCACGGCGGTTTGCTCCAACCTTCTGCTGGGGCTCATTGACCGGGTGCTGCTGCCAATGGTGTATGCCTATGTAGCGGTTGGTACGGCTTATGCTGTACTGGGTAATCCCGGGCTGAAGCGGTTGATGGACCTGTTTAAAGGGGTAACTACATGGACACTGACCACGGTGCTGGTGGTCTTTGTGGGCTACCTGTCTGCCGGCGGTGCGGTGGCCGGGAATACGGACGCGGCGGCGCTGAAGGCGGCGAAAATGACCATCTCCACCGTGATACCCGTGGTGGGCCGTATCCTGTCCGATGCGGCGCAGACGGTGCTGGCCGGGGCAGGACTTTTGAAGAACACCGTGGGCGTGTTCGGAATGGTGACAGTGCTGAGCCTGTGCGTGGTGCCCTTTGTCCGGCTGGGGGTGCATTATCTCAGCTACAAGGTCAGTGCCATGCTGGCCGGAACGGTGGCGCAGGGGCGGCTGGCCGAGCTGATCTCTGCCGTTGGCACGGCCTTTGCGCTGGTGCTTGGCATGACGGGGACAAGTGCGATGCTGCTGCTGGTGAGCGTGGTCGCCGGAGTTTCGGGGGTGAGCGGAGCATGATGGAGCTGGTACGCCAGTGGGTGCTTGGGGTGATCTGTGCGGCTTTTCTGAGTGCCGTTGCCGCCCACCTGGGGGGCACGGGTGCGCTGGGACAGGTGTGCCGTGTATTGGGTGCGCTGGTGCTGCTGTGGGCGGTGCTCAGCCCCCTTCCGGGGGTGGAGCTGTCCCGGCTGATCCAGCCCCTGACGCAGATCGATGCACAGCTGGAGCAGGAGCGACAGCGGCTGAATGAGCAGAGCGGACAGACCATGTGTGCGGTCATAGAACAGGAAAGTGGGGCATATATTCTGGACAAGGCGCGTCAGCTTGGCCTTGATTGCCGGGTGCAGGTCACCTGCCGGGCGCAGGAGGGCGTGTGGCAGCCCTGGTCGGTGTGTGTGACGGGCATCGCCCCGTCTCAGGCGCTGAGCCGGGCGGTGGAGGAGGAGCTGGGCGTTCCCCGGGAGCGCATCAGCTACCGTGAGGGAGGTGAATAAGATGCGCCGGATGCCATCAGGCTGGCTGTCCGGATGGAACAGTCTGTGGAGTCGGTACAAATATGCGTTGGTCGTGGTGCTGGTGGGGGTGCTGCTGCTCCTGTTGCCCGAAGGAAAGGAGAACCCGGATGGCGAGACACCGCCGGCGCAGCAGCCGACGCTGTGCGCGCAGGAACTGGAGCATACGCTGGAGCGAATTCTGAGCCGGATCGAAGGGGCAGGACAGGTCAGTGTGGCGCTGACAGTGAAGGAAGGGCCGCGTCAGGTGCTGGCTCGGGACATGGAACAGCGGCAGGAGGAGACGGTACAGGAGTATGTGCTCATATCTCAGGGCTCCGGCAGGCAGAATACGGTCGCGCTGCAGACCGTTGCCCCGATATATCAGGGTGCGTTGGTGGTGTGCGACGGGGGAGAGGACCCGGTCGTTCGCCTGCGGGTGCTGGAGGGCGTGCGCGTGCTGACCGGGCTCAGCTCGGACAAAATATCCGTTTCAAAACGGGGATAGGCAGGAGGAAAAAACAATGGCAAACAGTAAGCGGGATACACAGGGGTGGATGCAGACGATCAAGCGAAACGCCGTGGTGGCCACGGTGGTGGTGTTCGTGTGCGTGGCGGTCTACTTAAATTGGAACTATCAGAATGACGGCGCTGCGGACGCAGGCAAAACGCTGGGGGAGGCGGCCCTGGTGGGCAATCAAAGCGCCGGCGATCCGCTGGTGGACGGCGCGGTGCAGCCGCAGTCCCAGCAGCAGGAGGGGAACACGGCAGTCTCGGCCGATGCCTACTTTGCCGACGCGCGGCTCAACCGCCAGCAGGCCCGTGACAGCGCACTGTCCATTCTGCGCCAGACGGCGGACAGTCAGGACGCAGACCAGACCACCCGGGATCAGGCAGGGGCGGCCATTCAGACCATGGCCGGCTACACCGTTACCGAGGCACAGATCGAAAATCTGGTGGTGGCCAAGGGCTATGTGGATTGCGTGGCCTTTATCGGTGAAAACAGCCTGAGCGTGGTGGTGCAGGTGCCGGAGGGAGAACTGACGGCGGTGGATACCGCCCGCATCACGGATATCGCCGTGCAGGAAACGGGTATGAGCGCCGATCAAATTCGCATTATTGGGGTGGAGGCAGGAAAATAATCGTTGTAATTTCCGAATTCTGTGGTACAATGGTTGTACCAAGAAGAAGGAGCGTGACCTCAATATGGCTGAAACGAAGGAATACGTCACCCGGACAGATGAGCTGGGCAATATCCACATCTCTGAGGATGTGCTGGCCGTGATCGCGGGCGCTGCCGCTCTCGAGGTGGAAGGTGTCAGTGCACTGGCCTCCGGCAGCCGTGACATCAGCGAGCTGCTTGGAAAGAAAAACCTGACCCGCGGCATCCGTGTGCAGGTGGAGGGCGAGTGTGTTCAGGTGGAACTGGCCATCATGGTCAAGTACGGCTACACCGTGCTGGAGGTGGCTCGCGCCGTGCAGGACGCGGTGAGTACCAATATGGAGTCTATGAGTGGCCTGAAGGTGACGGATGTGAACATCACCGTGGGCGGCGT
>JAGBTC010000016.1 GCA_017631545.1 Oscillospiraceae bacterium | reverse complement strand
GCGGCTATGCCCCCAACCTGAAGAAGGACGAGGATGCCTTCAAGTGTATCGTGGCTGCCATCGAGAAGGCCGGCTACAAGCCCGGCGAGGACTTCAAGATCGCCATCGACGCCGCTTCCTCCGAGTGGTGGGATGAGGAGAGCAAGTCCTATATCCAGCCCAAGTCTGGCCGCAAGATGACTCAGCAGCAGCTGGTCAACATGTGGAAGAAGTTCGCCGACACCTATCCCATCATCTCCCTGGAGGACGGCATGGCCGAGACCGACTGGGAAGGCTGGGCCATGCTGACCAAGGCCATCGGCGACCGCGTGCAGCTGGTGGGCGACGATCTGTTCGTGACCAACGTGACCCGTCTGGCCACCGGCATTGAGAAGAAGGTGGGCAACGCCATTCTGATCAAGGTCAACCAGATCGGCACCCTGACCGAGACCTTCGACGCCATCCAGATGGCCAACCGCGCCGGCTACACCGCCATCGTGTCTCACCGCTCCGGTGAGACCGAGGACGCCACCATCGCCGACATCGCTGTGGCCCTGAACGCCGGCCAGATCAAGACCGGTGCTCCCAGCCGTTCCGACCGCGTGGCCAAGTACAACCAGCTGCTGCGCATCGAGGAGGAGCTGGGCGACATCGCTCAGTACCCCGGCATGGATGCCTTCTTCAACCTGAAGTAAGCACTTCATCTACTGCAACAAAGCCGCTCCGATGGAGCGGCTTTGTTTTTCGGTGTCGCCCAGCTCCCAGTATAAAAGAGCGCCCGGCAGCTGTGCTGCCGGGCGCTTACATATTCTGTTGAAATGGCGGAGGGATCAGTCCTCGTAGGCAACCGCCTTGTCAAACAGCTCTTCCACATCCTTGCCGGGCGCCTTAGTGACCAGCGTAGCCACAATCGCGGCGATACCACCCAGGAAGAAGCCGGGGATGATCTCGTAAATACCGGTGGAGGACAGGAAGGCAAACCAGCCGATATCCACAACGGCACCCACCAGAATACCGGCCACCGCACCGGCAAAGTTAAAGCGCTTCCAGAACAGGGACAGCATGATGGCAGGGCCGAAGGCCGCGCCAAACACACCCCAGGCATTTTCCACCAGACCCATGATAGTTCCGCTGTTGGGGTTGGCGGCGATGAGCACGGCAATGACGGCGATGACCAGCACCACAAAGCGGCCGGCCCACTGCATCTCCTTCTCGCTGGACTTCCCCTTGCGGATCACAGGCTTATACACATCACTGGCAAAGGCAGAGGAGGCCGCCAGCAGCTGGGAGTCCGCGGTGGACATGGCCGCAGCCAGAATAGCGGACAGCAGCACACCGGAGATCAGCGCGGGGAAGAGCTTGCGCACCATCTGGATAAAGACGGTAGAGCTGTCGGCGATGTCGCCCAGCAGCAGATGGCCGGCGCAGCCGGCGATCACGGAGAAGAGCACGATCAGCGTGGTCCAGGTAATGCCGATCTTGGCGGACTTCTTCAGCGCCTTCTGAGACTCCAGAGACATGAACCGAATGATGATGTGAGGCATACCGAAGTAACCCAGACCCCAGCCCAGACCGGACACGATGTCCTTCCAGTTGGTGAACAGATCCCAATAGTTCTCAGGCAGCACCACATTGGCCGCCCCCTGACCGGCGTTGACCATACCCAGCGCGAAGATGGGGGCCACGAGCAGCGCACCCAGCATCAGCAGACCCTGGAAAAAGTCCGTCCAGCACACGGCAGAGAAGCCGCCCAGGAAGGTATAGCTGATGATGACCACAGCGGCGATGTACATGGCAACGGTGGTGTCAATGCCCATCACGCTGTTGAACAAAGTGCCGCAGGCCTTGATAGAGGAGGCGGCGTAAACGGTGTAGGCCACCAGGAAGATGACCGCACACAGGATCTGCAGCGCCTTGGACTTGGACAGGAAGCGGTTGGTCAGATACTGGGGGATGGTAATGGAGTCATCGGCCACGATGGAGAACTTACGCAGACGGGGCGCCTCCACCGTCCAGCTGATGGCGTAGCCAATGGCCAGACCGATGGCGATCCACGCCTGACCGATGCCGGCTGCGTAGATAGAGGCAGGCAGCCCCATAAGTACCCATGCGCTCATGTCCGACGCACCGGCGGACAACGCGGAGACCCAGGGGCCCATCTGACGGCCGCCCAGGAAGTAGCTCTTCTCGCCGCCATTGCGGTCCTTCAGGAAGAAGAACACACCAATGGCCAGCATAAACAGCAGGTAGACCACAAATACGATGCTTTCCACATTGAACATAACAGTAAAGCTCCTTTTTTGAAGATGGGGCACGCCCATCCTGATTCGACTTTGGCATTATAACACATATTTCAGGAGAATAAAAGATAGAACACGGTACAGAATAAATTCTGTACCGTGTTCCTTATTTTATCGTTATTGTCCTTTATTTTCAATCGTTTTCGCGCTGTACGATTATTAGAAATATGATTTGTACAAACTGTACAAACTTCACGCTTTTGCGCGGAAGCTGTCCAAAAACCGAGGCAGCATGGTGCGCCCGTACTGCATCAGGGAATAGCTGCCCTCGGACAGGCACCAGTCGTAGATAAGCGCCCGCTCGCACATGGCATACACCCGTACCACCTCGCTGACGGTGACATCGGCGCGCAGCTCCCCTCGCTGCTGCCCCTCAGAGACAATGCGCCGCAGCAGCTTATAGTAGATGCGGTTATGATCCAGCAGGTGCTTCTCGCCCCGGGTGACCAGCTGGGAGGAGTACAGCCGGGCCAGCAGGTCAAGGGCGATGGAGTTTTCGATCATGGCGAACAGCTCCCGGTTGAGCAGCATCAGCACATCAAAACGATCCATATCCTCCGGGATGCGGGCCATCAGTTCCTCATACTTCTCGTCAAAGAGATAGGACAGGGAGGACAGCAGCGCGTCCTTTCCCTCAAAGTAGTGGTAGAACGAGCCCTTGGATGTTCCCGACGCGGCGATGATCTCCTCCACGGTGGTATTGTCGTAGCCCTGCTGATAAAACAGCTGCCACGCCGCGGAAATGATGCGGCCTTTGGTGTTGCGCGCGGTCTTTTTCGCCATGTCAGTCCCCCTCCTTCCGCTCCAGAAACAGCTTTCGGGTGATAAAATTATAGACCATGACCACCGCCGTGGCCAGCAGCTTGGACAGCTGATAGGGAATAAACAGCCCGTCGCTGAGCAGCCACATCATCAGCTGGTTGATGCCCAATCCGCCCACGCTCATCACAGCAAACAGAACGAATTCCTGCCCCTTGCTCCGGGACTTGTCCGTTTCAAATACAAAGGCAACGCTCAGCACATAATTCACCGCAACCGACACCACAAAGGCCACGGCAGAGGAAATGAGATAGTGGATGCCCACCACCTCGGTCAGCAGCAGCAGCACGGCATAGTCCACCACAAAGGCGATCACGCCCACAACGCCGAAGCGGACGATCTGTTCCAGCAGCTTTCTCATTTTTTCTCCCTCTCCAGCAGATCCTTCAGCCGATCGCAGGCGCGGTGCAGCGCCAGTTCAAAGTCCTGCCGCGCCTTTTTGCGACCGGACTCCAGCTCCAACCCGGCAAAAAAGGCCAGTACACCGGCCAGAGCCGTGAAACCGCACACGATCAGCGTGGGGATGCGGGGCACCAGCGCGGTTTGGGTGTACTCCACCAGCACCGGGATAAAAAAGCCCAGACTGACCGCCAGCAGCGCCGCCGCCAGCAGGGTAAAAAACTGCATAGGCCGATAGTCCCGG
>JAGBTC010000168.1 GCA_017631545.1 Oscillospiraceae bacterium | reverse complement strand
GCCTGTTCATCATCATCACCAATCAGACCAGCAGCAACAAGGAGATCGTGCAGGAGACCATCGTGCGTGACTGGTACCGTCCCAACGAGATTGAAGAGAAGATCCATCAGGAGTTCCCCGAGGCTGAGACCATCTTCCTGCCCGAGTTCCCCACCGCCAAGGACAACGAGAAGGCGCTGGTCGCGGCCACCCGCCACAAGGAAGTGGTCTTTGTCACCTACTGCAACGCCCGTCCCTATCAGGGCCACGGCGGTCTGACCCGCCGCGTGGAGGCTGTGATCAACGCCCTGATCTTCTCCGGCAAGGTGTCTGCGGTGCTCCACTTCGGCAACCCCAAGGCTATGGAGGAGATCGATCATGTGTCCCGCCGCCTGTTCGGCTACATGATGCCCGACTCTCAGCTGCTCGCCATCGAGGTTCTGGCCGGCAAGCTGCCTGCCAAGGGCAAGATGCCTTACGAGCTCAACTTCCGCTGATTTATACTTACGCAACCATGCGGCCGCCGTCCTGTGGGACGGCGGCCCTTTTGCTTGCGTGGGCGCGCGGGGCATGCTATAATAAATGGTAGAAAAACAAAAGGAAGTGCGCCCAATGGATAACAACAAAAATCCGCTTCGATGGCTGCTTGCACTCCATGTGGGCGCAGTTGTCGCCGTAGCCTGTTCGGGTATGCTCGGTATGCTGGTGAGCAAGGCGGTAGCCGTGCTGCTGGGGGTGGGGAGCATTCTGGCCTTTGGCGGACTGGAATTCTGGATCAACCGCTGCCCGCACTGCGGACGCTATCTCGGCCGTAATTGGGGTGAGTTCTGTCAGTTCTGCGGCCGGCGCATCCGGGAGCAAAAGACGGATACTTAATATTTTCCACACATGAGACCCTGCACACGGGACAGCCTAAAGCAAAGGGGGGCGGTATCGTGGACGAACAGGGACTGTGGAGATTGTTTTTTGCCACCGGCTCGCCGCTGGTATGGCTGGCCATCCGCCGGCTGGAGCAGGTGGAGGAGCGGGCGGTGCCTGCCGTTGCCGCGCAGGAAGAGGAAAGGAAGAAATGTTAGGGCGGGGGTTTCCCCCGCTGCCGGAAACGATACATAACAGAGGTGCTGACTATGCACATGGTGGTCCACGCGCTGGTGCTGCGGGAAGTGAATTATAAGGAATCGGACAAGATCCTCACCGTTCTCACCCGGGAGAATGGGCGCATGACCCTGTCTGCCCGGGGCTGCCGGAAAAAGGGCAGTCCCATTGCCGCGGCCAGTCAGCTGCTGGTCTGGTCAGAGATGACCCTGTACGAATATCAGGGGCGCTGGGCGGTGAAGGAGGCCAACACCGAGCGGGAGTTTGCCGGTGTGCGCGCGGATCTGGAAAAGCTGGCGCTGGGCTGCTATTTTGCCGAGGTGACCCAGCTGCTTTCCGTGGAGGATGTGCCTGCGCCGGAGCTGCTGTCGCTGATCCTGAACAGCCTGCACGCGCTGGACAAGCTGGATATGTCCCCGGAGCAGGTCAAG
>JAGBTC010000167.1 GCA_017631545.1 Oscillospiraceae bacterium | reverse complement strand
TGTCCGCACCTGCCTCGGTCTGAGCCAGCGCCTGACCCAGCATATAGTCCACATCGCCCCGGCGCAGTGCCTCCTTCATGGCCTTTTTGCCCGTGGGATTGATGCGCTCGCCGATCACCCGCACCCGGTCGATGGGCACCACCGTGGTGGCCGAGCAGACGGCGGCAGGAACTTGCCGTTCGGGCTGCGCCACCGCGACCTGCGCCAGCGCATCTTTGAGCAGAGCGATATATTCCGGGGTAGTGCCGCAGCAGCCGCCGAACAGCTTCACCCCCCGCTGCGCCAGCCCGGCAAGGCTTTGGGCAAACTCAGCCGGGGTAATGTCGTAGCCTGCGCCACCCGGGTCGGGCAGTCCGGCATTGGGCTTTAGAATGACAGGCACAGTGGAATAGGCCATCAGCTCGTCCACCAGCGGAGGCATCTCCCGGGGGCCGAGGGAGCAGTTCACGCCGATGGCGTCCGCCCCCAGCCCCTCCAGCGTCAGGGCGGCGGCGGCAGGAGAATGGCCCAGGAAAGTGCGGCCGCGCTGCTCGTAGGTCATGGTGACCATCACGGGCAGGTCACAGCTCTCCTTGGCGGCCAGCACAGCGGCGCGTGCCTCCTGCAGGTCGGTCATGGTCTCGATGAACACAAGGTCTGCCCCGGCCTGCACACCGGCCGTGATGACCTCCTTGAAAATGTCCACCGCCTGTTCAAACTCCAGCGTACCGGTGGGCTCCAGCAGCTGACCTATGGGGCCCACATCCAGCGCCACCAGCGCCCGTCCGTCCGCGGCCTTGCGCGCAATGGCCACGGAGGGGGGCACCACCTGCGCCACCGTCGCACCCATATGCGCCAGCTTTTCCCGGTTGGCACCGAAGGTGTTGGTGTTGATGATCTGCGCCCCGGCCTCCACATAGCCCCGGTGAATGTCCAGCAGCCAATCCGGATGCTCCAGCGCGGCCAGCTCCGGGTGTTCCCCCGGCTTCAGCCCACGGCTTTGGAGCATAGTACCCATGCCGCCGTCCAGTATTACGGGCGCATTGCCGCCCAGCAATTCACGAAATTCCACAATGTCCACCTGACTTTCGATAAGCGCAGCCGTCCCGGGCGGGACAGTCCGCGCAGCTTCGTTTCCGGGGTTGTGCGCTTTGCTCACCCACGCCCAGAATGGCGGTGACCGACTTGCGAGGGGTGAGGATATGGCTGGCGGTGGCGCACAGGCCGATTTTCCGGGGTGCGTCCAGCAGCGCCAGCAACTCACCCTGCACCGTCAGCGGCAGATCGCCGTAGCCGGGGCTGAAGCGGAAGGGAAAGTGCTTTCCGGGGTGCTGCGCCTTCACCTGCACTTCGATTTGCTCGCACAGACTCTCCACCGCCGCGTCGGCACAGCCCTCCAGCGCCAGCGCGCGCACCATGTCCGTGCATTGCGCCCGACGGATCAGCCCGTCCGCCTGCGCGCCCAGCGTGACGCAAAATACTGCGGCATAGGTACAGCCGGACAGATGCTCCTTCAGGCTCTGCCCGGGCAGAAGCAGGCCGGTGTCCAGCCGCACGCCCTCCTGCTCCCGGGACACGGCACACAGGCGCATACACCACCGGGGCTGTACGGCGGCCAGCAGCTCCCGGGCGCAGGTTTCGGTCAGCTGCCGCAGCCCTTCGTCCGCCCGCTCCGGCGGCGTGCCCATATAGCGCAGCGCCTCCTCCAGCGAAAGGCCGGTCAGTTCAATGGGAGTCATACGCTGCGGATGGAGGAGATGCTGTTGCTGATCTCACGCGCCACAGCCGGGTTGTTCATGGTATACAGGTGGATACCGTCCACCCCGGCGGCCATCAGGTCGGCGATCTGGTCAATGGCGTAGGCAATGCCTGCCTGACGCAGCGCCTCGGGGTGGTCACCGTACCGGGCCAGCACCCGGGCCAGCTTCTTGGGAATACTGGCGCCGCACAGGGACACCATGCGCTCGATGGAGCCCCGGTTGAGTACGGGCATGATGCCGGCCTCAATGGGCACATCAATGCCGGCAATGCGGCAGCGCTCCACAAAGCGGAAAAAGTCCTCGTTGTCAAAAAACAGCTGGCTGACCAGATGCTGGGCACCTGCGTCCACCTTCTGCTTTAAGTACCGAATGTCGCTGAGCAGGTCGGGGCTTTCGGGATGCCCCTCGGGATAGCAGGCGGCGGACACGCCGAAGTCACCTCTGCGCAGGATAAAGGCCACCAGCTCGTCCGCGTGGAGAAAGTCCGTCTTGGGGGGCAGGTCGGGGTTACGGTCACCCCGCAGCGCCAGCACATTTTCTACCCCGTCCGCCTTCAGCCCGGCCAGCAGGGCAGTCACTTCCCCCTTTGTGGCATTGACACAGGTCAGGTGCGCCATGGCGGGAATGTGGTACTGGTTCTGGATGATGGAGGCGATCTCCCGGGTGGAGTGGTTCACCTGCGAGCCACCCGCCCCAAAAGTGACGCTGATGAAGTCGGGACGGATGTCCTTCAGTCCGTCCAGCGTCTTGTAAATGCTGTCCACGGGGCTGGTTTTCTTGGGAGGGAACACCTCGCAGGAAAACACCGGACGTCCCTGACCGAACAAGTCTTTTATTTTCATCTTGCAGACCTTCTTTCCCGTTAAATATCCAATTCCAACAATACCGGACAATGGTCACTGCCCTCGACATCAGCTAAGATTTCCGCGCGCTTGATTTTATCCCGCAGGCGGTCGGACACGATGAAGTAGTCGATGCGCCACCCGGCATTGTTCTTCCGGGCATTGAAGCGGTACGACCACCAGGAGTACGCCCCCTCTTTGTCCGGATACAGATAGCGGAAGGTATCGGTAAAGCCGCTGGCCAGCAGAACGGTCATCTTCTCCCGCTCCTGATCGGAAAATCCGGCGTTCATGCGGTTGGTCTTGGGGTTTTTCAGGTCAATTTCCTCATGGGCGACATTCAGGTCGCCGCAGTAGATGACCGGCTTGGTTTTATCCAGCGAGATGAGATACTCC
>JAGBTC010000166.1 GCA_017631545.1 Oscillospiraceae bacterium | reverse complement strand
GGTGCGTACGCCACAGCAAGGCGTGGGCTACTGCCGTATGCCCGAGCTGCCGGTGCTGGCCCGGGCTGCTCTTCACCACTGGGAGGAGCCGCCCATCTCAGGTAATCGGGGGTCGGGGACGGTTTTCTTCTCCGGTTGTTCCCTCGGTTGTGTGTTCTGCCAGAATGAGGAGATCAGCCATCAGGACTTCGGCAAGCCGGTAAGTATGGCGCGGCTGGAGGAGATCTGCCGCGCGCTGGTGGAACAGGGCGCGCACAATCTGAATTTTGTCACACCCACCCACTATGCCCATGTGGTCAAGGAGCTGCTGGAGGGATACCGACCCGGTGTTCCGGTCGTGTGGAACAGCGGCGGCTACGAACGGGTGGAGACCCTGCGCGCTCTGGAGGGGCTGGTGGATATTTACCTGCCCGATCTGAAGTACCTGGACGGTGGGGCGGCGGAACGATATTCCTCTGCCGCCGATTATCCGCACACGGCCATGGCAGCCGTTCGGGAGATGGTGCGGCAGGTGGGTGCGTATGAGCTGGACGGGGACGGCCTTTTGAAAAAGGGAGTGGTCATCCGGCACCTGCTGCTGCCCGGACGGGTGGCACAGGCCAAGGCGGTGATGGACTGGGTGGCGCGAGAATTTGCGCCGGGGACGGTGCTGTTCTCCCTCATGAGCCAGTACACCCCCTGGGGCAGAGCCAGCGAATTTCCCGAAATTGACCGCAGACTGCGGGCAAGCGAGATCCGCGCGGCGCAGCAGTACATGGACGCGCTGGGGCTGGAGGGCTTTGTGCAGGACAGCGAGAGCGCCAAGCGAGAGTACACCCCGGACTTTGATTTGACCGGAATATGAAACACCCTGCATCGTGTGATGCAGGGTGTTTTTGTATATGCTTGTGGAGATCAGCCCAGAAGCTGCTGATAGATGTCCAGATATTCGCCGGCGGAGTGGTTCCAGGTGAAGTCGGCGGTCATGCCGGCCTTTTGCAGGGCGCGCCAGGCCTTGCGGTCGGTGTGGAACAGGTTGACCGCCTGCTCCAGCGCCCAGAGCATATCGCCGGAGTCGGCGTTGGCAAAGGAGAAGCCGCGGCCTTCGCCGGTGTATTTGTTGTAAGGGGGCACGCTGTCTCGCAGACCGCCCGTTTCACGCACCACGGGGACGGTGCCAAAGCGCATGGCGATCATCTGGGACAGGCCGCAGGGCTCGGACACCGAGGGCATGAGGAAGATGTCCGCACCGGCGTAAATCACATTGGACAGGGAGGCGGAGTACATCAGCTGAGCGGAGAAACGGCCGGGGTACTGCTGCTGGGCGGTACGGAAGGCCTCCTCAAAATACCAGTCGCCGGTACCCAGAACAACCATTTGCACAGGTTGCTCCATGATTTTGTCCAGCGCGTCCACCACCATGCCAAAGCCCTTGTGCCCCACCAGCCGGGACACACAGGCGATGATGGGTGCATTGGGGTCGGCATTGAGTCCTACGGCCGATTGCAGGGCGGCCTTGCAGGCCTTTTTGCCCGTGACCGGGGCGCGGGGGGTGAAGGGCTGAGCGATGCCTGCAATGGTGGCCGGGTCGTACAGCTTGGTGTCGATGCCATTGAGAATACCCCGCAGTTTGTGGGAATTGGCGGCGATGACACCCTCCAGCCCGTGGGCATAGAAGGGGTCGTGCAGCTCCCGGGCGTAGGAGGGGGAGACGGTGGTAACATAGTCGGCGCAGACGATGGCGCCCTTCATCAAATTGACATCGTTGTGGTGAGCCAGCATATCCACGCAGAAGTAGCCGGCGTTGAGACCCAGCACATCCTCCAGCACTTCCCGGCCAAAGCGACCCTGGTATTCGATGTTGTGGATGGTGAACACCGAGCGGGCATGGCTGAGCTGGGGGATGCGGTAGCGATCCTCCTGCAGGTAGATGGGAATGAGGGCACTTTGCCAGTCGTTGCAGTGGATGATGTCGGGGAACCAGTTCAGCTGTCCCACCGTTTCCAGCACCGCCCGGGAAAAGAAGGCAAAACGCTCGCAGTCGTCAAAGTGGCCGTAGAGCTGGGCGCGCTTGAAGTAGCTCTCGTTGTCCAGAAACCAGTAGGTGACCCCGTCCTGCTGCAGCTCGAACACGCCGCAGTAGGCGTTGCGCCACGCCACGGGCACATCGAAGTATTTCAAAAAGGTCATTTGGCTGCGCCAATCCGCGCCGATGCCCTCGTACAGGGGGAGAACCACATGAACCGTGTGCCCGGCCTTGGCAAGGGCGGGAGGCAGAGAGCCGGCCACATCGGCCAGACCGCCGGTTTTGATGAAGGGAGCGACTTCGGAAGCGGCAAAGAGAATGTTCATAAACGATACCTCCATTCGGTAGGATAGGGGAGGTCAAACCTCGGCGTTCTTGGTGATGGCAACGGGGTAGTTCGCGTGGCCGTGGAGGGTACGGTGCTGGCCGATGTGTACGCCTTTATCCGTGATGACATGGGACAGCTCGCTGTCCCGTCCCACCACCGTCCCCTGCATGAGCACGCAGTTGGACACGATGGCACCCTTTTCCACCACCACACCGGGGAAGAGGATGCTCTCGCGCACCTCACCCTCGATGACGCAGCCGTCGGCAATGAGGGAGCTGACGGCGCGGGAGGAAGGGCCATAGTAGGTGGAGGGGTCGGAGCGGTCCTTGGCCCGGACGGGGGAGGCAGGGTCAAACAGGTCCTGCCGCACCTCCGGGCGCAGCAGGTCGGCCGAGCGCTGGAAGTAGTCCTTGACGGATTGTACCCGTCCCACATAGCCGGAGTAGAAGTAGGGGCGGATATTCAGTGTGTTGATGCGCGGCAGCAGCGCGCCAAGACTGAAGGAATACTGGTCGTGGGCGGCGCAGTCCTCCACCAGCTCCAGCAGAATCTGCTTGGATATGATAAACATATCAAGGCATTCCGGCGCGTCAGGCTCGGTGGTGGGGCGCACGGACATATCGCACACCCGGCCGGAGGCGTCGGTATGTACATACTGGCACTCCTGAGGCACACCCCAATGGGTGTGGGAACAAACGACGGTGATGTCGCTGCCTGAGGCAAGGTGCTGACGGAACACATCCTCAATGGAGAGGTTCAGCGCCATGTCGCCCCAGGCCATGACCACATATTCCTGCCGGATCTTCTTCAGGTAGGAGGACACGCCGATGAGCGCCTCCATAGTGCCCCGGTACTCGCCCTGCTTGCGCTCGGCGGTGCTGAAGGGGGGCAGGATACGCAGACCGCCGTGCTTGCGGCTCAGGTCCCAATCCTTGCCCGAACCCACATGGTCCAGCAGGGACTGATAGTTCTCATGGACAATGAGGCCGATGTCGGTCACACCGGCATTGACCATGTTGGACAGCATAAAGTCAATCAGGCGGTGACGGCCGGCGAAGGGGACGGAGCAGGTGTTGCGGTGACGGGTCAGCTCCGCCAGATTGCGGTGGGAGCGATAGGCGAAAATGATGCCGTGCAGATCGTTCATACCTGCTCACCTCCTTTCACATTTTCCCGGACCATGGCATGGGCGCTGACCACAGCCTGTTCGCCCACGGTGACGCCGCCGGCTACCACGGCGACCCCCCAATCGGGATTGCTGGGGTCAGGGGGCGTACCCACACAGGCGTTCTGTTCCACCACGGCGTTTTCCGCGATGATGGCGTATTCAATTTTGGCTCCGGCGCGCACGGTCACCCCCGGCATGAGGATGGAATAGCGCACCTGCGCCCCTTCTTCCACGGTGACGGAGTGGAAGAGAATGGAGTTTTCCACTGTGCCGTACACCTCCGACCCACCGGTGACCAGCGAGTGGGAAACCACACCGTTCGGGCCGATGAAGTGGGGCGGCTTGATGGGGGTGCGGGCGTAGATGGGCCAACTGGGGTCGTACAGGTCGATGCTGGTACGGGGGGCGAGCATATCCATGTTGGCATCCCACAGGGAGTCGATGGTGCCCACATCCTTCCAGTAGCCGTGGAAACGGTAAGCGGCCAGCTTTTCCCCGGCGCAGAGCATATTGGGGATGATGTTTTTGCCGAAGTCGTTGGAGGAGTTGGGGTCAGCCTCGTCCGCGATGAGGTATTCCCTCAGCTTGGACCAGGTGAACACATAGATGCCCATGGAGGCAAGGTTGCTCTTGGGCTGGGGGGGCTTTTCCTCAAATTCGTAGACGATGTCGTTTTCGTCCACATTCATGATGCCAAAGCGCGTGGCTTCCTCCATGGTGACTTCCAGCACAGAGATGGTACACGCGGCATCCACCTGCTTGTGATGCTCCACCATTTTGGAGTAGTCCATTTTGTAGATGTGGTCACCGGACAGGATGACCACATATTCCGGGTCATACATATCCAGAAAACCGATGTTCTGATAGATGGCGTTGGCCGTGCCCTTGTACCAGGTGCCCTGATCCCCTTCGCGCATATAGGGGGGGAGGATATGTACGCCGCCGTCGGATCGGTCAAGATCCCACGGCTGGCCGGAGCCGATATAG
Source organism: Oscillospiraceae bacterium (assembly GCA_017631545.1). Classification (GTDB taxonomy): domain Bacteria; phylum Bacillota; class Clostridia; order Oscillospirales; family Oscillospiraceae; genus Lawsonibacter. The sequence continues at coordinate 5,979 of JAGBTC010000166.1, read as the reverse complement.
CTGTTGAGCTCCAACGGACGGTACTGGGTGAGCACACCCACGGTGTCAATGCCCGAATTGACGCAGTTGGACAGGGGAAAGTCGATAATACGGAACTTGCCGCCAAAGGGGACGGCAGGCTTGGCCACATGGCTGGTCAGCGCGTACAGTCGGCTGCCCTGACCGCCGGCCAGCAGCATGGCTACGCATTCTTTTTTCATTTTGGTCACCTCAAGGTTTGGTTTTTGCCATGCCGTCGCTTACGGGCGGCACGCGTTGGTAAATGACGCAGGACATGGGGGGCAGGTCGATGGCAAGGGACTGCTCCTGTTTGTGGCAGGGGACGCTCTGGGTGTGGTTGGGCAGCGCGTCGCCGTGCCCCCAGCCGCCGAACTGCGGCCAGTCCGTATTGAGCAAAAGGACATATTCGCCCGGGGTGGGCACGCCCACCCGGTAGCCCCATCGGTGGACGGGGGAGAAATTGCACACCACCACAAGGAAATTCCCTTCGCCGTCTTTTCGCAGGTAGGCGATGGTGTTGGCGCTGGCATCATCCGCCTCCAGCCACTCAAAGCCGCTCCAGTCCGTATCCCGTGCCCAAAGCTCCGGGCAGGTGAGGTAGAGTTGGTTGGCCGCTTTGAAAAAGTCGTGCAGCTGGCGGTGGCGGTCGTATTCCAGCAGGTGCCAGTCCAGAGAATGTTCGTAGTGCCACTCGTTGAATTGCCCCAGCTCCGAGCCCATGATGTGCAGCTTTTTGCCCGGGTGGGTGAGCATATAGGCGTAGAAGGCGCGCACACCGGCGAATTTTACTTCGTCATTACCGGGCATTTTGCCGATGAGCGAGCCCTTCATATGCACCACCTCGTCGTGGGAGATGGGCAGGATGAAGTTTTCGTTGAAGGCGTACATCATGGAGAAGGTGACATCCCGGTGGCTGTACTGGCGGAAGATGGGGTCGGTTTTCAGATAATGGCAGATGTCGTTCATCCAGCCCATGTTCCACTTGAAGTTGAAGCCCAGGCCGCCCTCGCTTACCGGGTGGGTGATCTTGGGCCAGGAGGTGGCCTCCTCGGCGATCATCAGCACATCCGGGTGGGCGGCAAAGACGGCGGTGTTCAGTTTTTGCAGGAAGTCCACTGCCTCCAGATTTTCGTGGCCGCCGTGGACATTGGCCATCCAGTTGCCGTCATGCCGGGCGTAATCCAGATAGAGCATGGAGGACACCGCATCCACCCGCAGTCCATCGGCATGGTACTGCTCCAGCCAGAACATGGCCGAGGAGAACAGGAACGAGCGCACCTCGTTGCGCCCCAAATCAAAGCAGTTGGTGCCCCATTCCGGGTGTTCCCCCTTACGGGGGTCGGCGTACTCGTAGGTGGGGGTGCCGTCGAAGTGGTACAGCCCGAAGGCGTCCCGGGGGAAGTGGGCAGGCACCCAGTCCAAAATCACGCCAACGCCGCCCTGGTGCAGCTGGTCGATGAGGTACATCAGGTCATGGGGCGAACCGAAGCGGCTGGTGGCGGCATAGTAGCCGGTACACTGGTAGCCCCAGGACATATCCAGGGGATGCTCCATGACCGGCAGCAGCTCCACATGGGTGTATCCCATCTCCTTGACATAGGGGACGAGGTAGTGGGCGATGTCCCGGTAGGAGAGGAACTCCCCCTCGCCGGTGCGCCGCCAGGAGCCCAGGTGTACCTCGTAAATATTCATGGGGCGCTGGTAGGGCGGGTGCTTGGCCCGGTAGGAGAGCCAGGCCTTGTCCCCCCACCGGTAGCCCGACAGGTCGCACAGCACGCTGGCGGTGTCCGGCCGCAGCTGCGCCCGGAAGGCGTAGGGGTCGGCTTTGCCAACATAGTGGCGGTCGGACGACCAGACGGCGTATTGATAGGCGTCCCCGGGGCAAAGACCGGGGATAAAACCCTCCCAGATGCCGCCCTCCAGACGGGTGAGGGGGTGGGAGGAGGGATCCCAATGGTTGAAGGGGCCGAACACCGCCACATTCACTGCGTTGGGTGCCCAGACCCGAAACTGGAAGCCGGCCTGCTTTTTTTGCACCTGAGGGTGCGCGCCGAAAAAGCGCCATGCATCCAGACACCGCCCCTCCGAAAAGGCCTCCAGACCGAGATAGCGCGCGTAGGAGGACGGCTTTTGATTGGTTTTCCCCATAATTTCACCTGATTTCTGCGCCAAAAGTGGTGTGTGACAAATTACAACAATCTGGTAAAAAATCCACCGACTATTTAGCTAAAGTATACAACCTTAATTGGTCTGCGTCAAGCGGCGGGAATACATTATATTTTAGAATGTCTCCCCCAACGGCCGCAGTGACCGCCCCGGAGCAGTGCTTCGGGGCGGTTTTTTGCAGGTAAGCGGCTCAGTCTGCCATGAGCAGTGCGCGCACCAGACGGGAGAACAGGGCAGGGAAGGTCAGACGGGCCACCGGATGGGCGGCCACCAGGGGGATAACGGCCTGGGGCTGGCCGTCCAGACAGACGGTCATTTCGCCCAGCCGCTGGCCCTGCTCCACGGGAGCTTCCACATTATCGGCAATGGAGAACTCGGTGGTGAGTTGACCACTGTGCCCCTTGGGCAGCAGCAGGCGGCAATCGTATTCCGGCACGGGCTGCACCAGCTCGTTCTCGCCCAGCAGCACGGGAACGGTGGGCAAAGCCTGCTGGGGATGGACGGTGGTCAGGGCATAGTTGGCAAAGCCGTAGTCCAGCAAGGTGCGTGCCCCCTGAAAGCGCGTGTCGGAGGAGGGGGCGCCCATCACCGTGGCAATGAGGGTCATGCCGTCGCGCTGGGCGGCGGCGGACAGGCAGTAGAGTGCCGAGTCGGTAAAGCCGGTTTTGAGGCCTACCGCCCCGGGGTAGTGGCGGATGAGGCGGTTGGTGTTGGACAGGCCGAAGGCGCCGCCCCGGATGGTATCCATCCAGATGGTGGTGTAGCTGAGGATATCCGGGTGGAACAGCAGCTGGCGGGACATGAGGGCGATGTCGTAGGCGCTGGTGTAGTGGTCGGAGATGGGCAGGCCGGTGCAGTTGGAAAAGCGGGTGTCCGCCATGCCCAGCTGGGCGGCACGCTCGTTCATTTGGGAGACGAAGGCGTCCTCGCTGCCGCACAGGTATTCGGCCATGGCGACCGCGGCGTCATTGGCGGAGGAGACGGCGATGCATTTGAGCATTTCATGCACGCTCATCTGCTCCCCGGCCTCCAGATACACCTGTGAGCCGCCCATGCCGGCGGCGTAGGGGGAGACGGTGACCACATCCTGCTTGGTGATGCGGCCGCTGTCCAGCGCTTCCATAATGAGAAGCAGGGTCATCACCTTGGTCACGCTGGCCGGTTCCAGCTTTTCGTGGGCGTTTTGTTCGTAGAGAACGGTGCCCGTCTCCTGCTCCATGAGCAGGGCGGAGGCGGCGCTGACGGTTGGGCAGGCGGGGGCGGCAGCAGCGGTCGGAGCCAGCAGCGCGGCGGTGAGGAGCAGGGGAAGAAGGCGTTTCATATGCAGTCCTCCAAATTCGGTTTATAAAGGCAGGATGTGGAGCGAGGGCGGACGGTATGTGCGGGAAATTTTTGAAAGTTTTTTCTTATGTGGACGCAAATGTCCACAACCGCCCCTATTTTACCCCATTAGTGAGGTGGGATTTATGGGAAAACAATCGACGGGCATCAGTCGGGAACAGATCCTGCGCCGGCTGGGGGCGCTGGCCGGGGTGAAGGTGAACGATGTGGTGCGCTTGGCCTACCTGTCCGAGGAGGAGGCGCACCGCATTGACGGGCTGGATCTCAAGGCGCTCAAGGAGTTCAAGCGGGGCGCCAACGGAACGGTGGAGATGAAGCTGATCGACCGGGTGGAGGTGCTGAAAACGGTGCTGGAGCTGATGCAGGAGCAGGAGCAGGAGACGGGCGAGGGCTTTTTGCAGGCGCTGGAGCAGGCCGGACGGGAGAGCGGTGATCAATGAAGATCACGCGCTTTTCCCCACAGCAGCGCAAGGTGCTGCTGTGGTGGTGCACGCCACAGACCTGCGGGTATGAGGCGGTGATCTGCGACGGGGCGGTGCGAAGCGGAAAGACCCTGTGCATGGGGGTGTCCTTTGTGTGCTGGGCCATGGCCCGCTTTGACGCGCGTTCTTTTGCGCTGTGCGGAAAGACCATCGGCTCGGTGCGGCGCAATCTGCTGCACGACCTGCTGCCCTTGCTGCGCCGGCTGGGTTTTACCTGCCGGGAGCAGCGCACGGCCAATCAGTTTACCGTGAGTGTGGGTGGGCGAACGAATGTGTTTTACCTGTTCGGCGGCAAGGACGAGGGCAGCGCCGACCTGATTCAGGGTCTTACGCTGGCCGGGACACTGCTGGACGAGGTGGTACTGATGCCCCGTTCCTTTGTGGAGCAGACCTGCGCCCGCTGCTCGGTGGAGGGGGCGAAGCTGTGGTTTTCCTGCAATCCGGAGGGGCCGGAGCATTGGTTTTACCGGGAGTGGATCTGCCGGGCGCAGCAGCGTGGGGCGCTGTACCTGCACTTTACCATGCACGACAATCCCTCCCTGTCGGACAAGGTGCGCCGCCGATACGAGCGGATGTTCCGGGGCAGCTTTTACCGGCGGTTCGTCCTGGGGGAATGGGTGGCGGCGCAGGGGCTGGTGTACGACTTTTTCCAGCCCGAGTGCTGTCCGCCGCCCCCACAGGAGGAGATGGAGCAGTGGGTCATCTCCTGCGACTACGGCACGGTGAACCCGGCTTCTTTTGGCTTGTGGGGGAAGAAGGGGGAAGTGTGGTACCGGGTGGCGGAGTATTACTACGATTCCCGAAGAGAGGGCAGGCAGAAAACCGACGAGGAGTATGCCCGGGCGCTGCTGAAGCTGGCCGGGGGACGCAGCATCCATAAGGTGGTGGTCGATCCGTCGGCGGCCAGCTTTATCGAGGTGCTGCGGCGGCAGGGATTTCGGGTGATGCGGGCGGAAAACGATGTGCTGCGTGGCATTCGGGTCACCGCCCGGCTGCTGCAGGCCGGCACGCTGGTCATCTGCAACAGCTGCGCCGACGCCATCCGGGAGTTCGGCCTGTACCGCTGGGAGGAGGATGCGGCCAAAGACCGGGTGCGAAAACAGGACGACCACGCCATGGACGACATCCGGTATTTTGCCGCTACGGTGGCCGCGCCCCAGGGGGGGCGGACGCCGGTGTTTGCCGGCAGCGTGAGCCGGAGCAGCAGAACATGAAAGAAGGAGCGAGGAAATGAAATGGTTTAAGGCAAAAGAGCCCCGGGTGCAGGGGACGGCGGTGCAGACCCGGGATGTGGGCAGGCATCCCTTTGGGGCGCTGGATCGCTATGTTCCGCTCAGCGAGGGGGAGACCCGGATCTACCGCGCCATACGCGAAGCGGTGCCCATTGTGGACGCGGCCATACTCAAGCTCATCCGCCTGTGCGGCGGCGTGAGCGTGGTGTGCCAGGAGCAAAGGGCACAGGCGCAGATGGATGAGTTTTTGCGTACCGTGCCCACCGGGCGTGGACAGCGGGGGCTGCAGTCCTTTCTGGACGGGTATCTGGACTGTATGTTTACCTGCGGCCGGGCGGTGGGCGAGATCGTCCCCGACCGACAGGGTCGGGATGTGGCAGCACTTTTGTGGTGCGACCCGGCGGCGGTGGACATCCGGGAGGGGGACAATCCGCTGGAGTTTCAGCTGTGCCGCAGCGCGGCACAGGGGGGCGAGCCCTTTCCCCGGCAGGAGCTGCTGCTGTTTACCCCCTTCCAGCCCGAGGCGAACAATCCCTACGGCGTATCCCTGCTGCGTTCCATGCCCTTTATGAGCGAGATTCTGCTCAAAATCTATCAGGCGGTGGGGCTGAACTGGGAGCGCGTGGGCAATGTGCGTTTTGCCGTGGTGTGCAAGAATGCCGAGGGGGACGAGGTGTACGCCCGGGAGCGCTGTGAACAGGTGGCCCGGGAGTGGAGCCGGGCCATGCAGGATGGCAGCCAGGGAACGGTGCGCGACT
>JAGBTC010000165.1 GCA_017631545.1 Oscillospiraceae bacterium | reverse complement strand
TGCTGATGCTGTCCTACCCCTCGGACGAGGTGGGCAACCATCTCATCTCGCTGGACAGCATGGACGCCGCCGGGGTCGACCCCTACAAGGATGTGCTGGATCTGCAGCGCTATCGCGAGCTGTTCGGCTATGAAAAGCATCCCTTCACCGGCGTGGACTATGTGGCCTATTATGAAGAGCTGATCCGCAGCTGCGGCGCCGAGGCGGAGATCATCTTCGCCAACGACCCCCGTGCTGTGCTGGGCTACACCAAGAATGTCCTCAACTGCGACATCCATACCCGTGCGCGCACCAAGCGCCTTTTGAAGGCCGCCGGCGCGGATATCGTCTTTGGCATGGACGAGATCATGGCCGCCCCCATCAACGGCAGCGGCTACAACGAAAAGTACGGCCTGCTGGGCTCCAACAAGTCCTCCGAGGACAAGATCAAGCTCTTCCCCCGGGACTGTCAGGATCTGGTGGAGGACATCCAGAAGCGCCTGCTGGACAAGACCGGCAAGCATGTGGAGGTCATGGTCTACGGCGATGGTGCCTTCAAAGATCCTGTGGGCAAGATTTGGGAGCTGGCTGACCCCGTGGTCTCCCCGGCCTACACCGCCGGTCTGGAGGGCACGCCCAACGAGCTGAAGCTGAAGTATCTGGCCGACGACAAGTACGCCGACCTGTCCGGCGAGGCGCTGAAGGAAGCCATCAAGAAGGACATCGTGGCCAAGGACAGCGACCTGTTCGGCCAGATGGCCTCCGAGGGCACCACCCCCCGCCGCCTGACCGACCTGATCGGCTCCCTGTGCGACCTGACCTCCGGCTCGGGCGACAAGGGCACCCCCTTCGTCTATATTCAGGGCTACTTCGACAACTACACCAACGAGTAATCACAAAAGAAAAACGGGAGGACGGAATAACCGTCCTCCCGTTTTTTGTTATTTTCCGAGCCCCATACGCGCTTCCCGGAAGAGCCGCGCATCCATAGGCACAACATTTTTCATAATGGGAACAAAGTCCATTTGGCTCAAAATATCCCGTTCCAGATCCACACCGGGCGCGATCTCTTTCAGTTCCACGCCCGCTTCGGTCAATTCAAACACAGCACGCTCGGTAATGTACAGCACCTGCTGGCCTTTACTCTGGGCGTACTCACCGGAGAAGGTGACCTGCTCCACCTGTTGGATGAGTTTCTTCACCTTGCCCTCATTCAACACCTTCAGCCCGCCGTTTTCCACATTGACTTTCAGGCCACCGGCGGTAAATGTACCGCAGTAGATCACCTTGCGGGCGTTCTGGGTGATGTTGATAAAGCCGCCGCAGCCGGCAATCTTAGGGCCAAACTTGGACACATTGATGTTGCCCTTTTCGTCCATCTGCGCCAGACCCAAAAATGCCACGTCCAGACCGCCGCCGTCATAGAAGTCAAACTGTGCCGGCTGATCCAGCACACAATCCGGATTGGTCGTCACACCGAAGTCCTTTCCACCGGCAGGAATTCCGCCGATGGTACCCGACTCGGTGGTCAGTACCATACCCTGCAACTCCTCTTCTGCCGCAATGGCGGCAACACCCTCCGGCATACCGATACCCAGATTGACAACGGCGTTGGGAACCAGTTCCATAGCCGCGCGGCGGGCGATAACCTTTCGCTCGTCCAAAGGCAGCGGAGCCAAGGAATCCACCGGCACACGGCATTCGCCGGAATAGGCGGGATTGTAATAGGTACCGAAGGTCTGTCCGTGGTTTTCGTCCTGTGCCACTACCACGGCATCCACATAAATACCGGGCAGCTTTACCAGCCGGGAGTCCAGCGTGCCGTACTCCACCACATTTTTCACCTGAACGATGACCTTGCCGCCGGAGTTCTTCGCCGCCTGTGCCACAGCCACAGCCTCAGCCAGAACGCCCTCGTGCTCCATAGTGCAGTTGCCCATCGTATCGGCGTAGGTAGCACGGATGATTGCCACATCCACGGGGATTGCCTTGTAGAGCAGCTTCTCCTCTCCGTTGATCGTCAAAAGCTGCACCAGATCCTCACTTTGGCGAGCCATATCATTGATTTTTCCGCCCTCCAGACGGGGATCCACAAAGGTCTGCAGACCCACATGGGTCAGCACACCGGGCTTGCCGGCGGCAATATCCCGGAACAAATGGGAGATGACGCCCTGGGGCAGGTTATAGGCCGCCAGCTTGTTGTCCAGCGCCAGCTTTTGCAGCCGGGGCGCAAGCCCCCAATGGCCCCCGATGACCCGGGTCACCAGCCCCTCCTCACCAAGATGGTTCATGCCTCGGCTGACACCGTCGCCCTGCCCCGCGGCGTACATGACCGTAAGGTCGCAGGGGTGACCCGTCTCCAAAAACACCTCTCCCAGCGTCTTGCTGATCTCCTCGGCATGGGCAGCACCCACAAAACCGCTGTAACCCAGGGTCATGCCGTCTTTGATGTAGGTCTGGACGACCTCATGCGCACTCATAAATTTTGGCATATTGTAACCTCCTGTTGTATGGCGCAAAGAGCATTACGCCTTTCCTTTTCCTGCAATTTTCTTCACCCGCACAGGGATTTTGTTCCGGACAACGCCGGGCTTATAAATGTCGCGGGGAACAAAATGACATATCCCCCACGCATTTCCCGTTCGTTTCCTTTATTATACTGCATCCGTCCACCCTTCGCAACCGCCCATACTCAATTTTAGCAAACTTTTGCCGCAAGCGCTTGCGTATGAACAAGAAAAAGACCGCCGACCTAGGTCGGCGGTCTTTTTGTCTTGGTTGAATTAGCCCTTGATAGCAGCCTGAGCGGCAGCCAGACGGGCGATGGGCACACGGAAGGGAGAGCAGGACACATAGTCCAGA
>JAGBTC010000164.1 GCA_017631545.1 Oscillospiraceae bacterium | reverse complement strand
GGCTGCATCACCCGGCACCGGCTGTTTGAGCAGGCGCAGACATGCTTTAACTCCTACATTATATTTAAGGATCCACAGATGGATATGCTTTCGGTGCTGGACAACCGGGTCGGTTCCCGGGCGCTGCAGCTGCTGCCGCTGACCGAGGTGTCGGTAGGCGGCAAGGCGGCCGAGCCCTGCATGGTGCTGGTGGTGCAGTCCACCGGACGGGAGGCGGCCTACGGCTTTTTGTATCCGGAGGAATATGTGCTGGAGCATTTCCAGATCGATCAGATGCCCAAGGACACCTGCTTTGAATTGGTGCGCGAGGATGGGCAGGTGTTGTACGCCTATGGGGACGGCAGTACGGATTCGGAGGATTACGCCCGTATCAGCTGCCAGCTGCCCGCCCTGTCCTGTACGGCTACGCTGGCCATTCCCCACGCCTATTTCGAGCAGACGGTGCAGCGGGCGCAGCTGCTGGCGCGCGTGATCTTTATCCTTTCTGTCATGCTCGGTATTGCCATGTGCGTGGCCTTCTCCCACCTGAGCGTCAAGCCCTTCCGTCAGCTGATCCGCACCCACGATATGCAGCAGCTGGTGCAGGATGCCCCGGAAAACGAGCTGGCGGCCATCGACCGGTTTTTGCACACGGCGCGGGAACGCACCAGCGCATTGCGAAGTATGCTGCTGTCCAGTATGCTGGTGCGCGCCTTCTCCGGCCTTGCCATATCTGAGGATGAGTACCAAAAGCTGTCCGCGGCATTTCCGCTGTTCAAGCGCTCTTTGCGCGCGGCGGTGGTGCGTGACCGCAGCTCCAGCTATACCATCGACGACCATTCTGCCATGGTCAACCGCCTGCGGGATGTGATGCCCGAGCGGTTTTTGTGCGAGTACATCAATATGCAGGAGTCCATTCTCCTGCTCCCGGCGGATGAGCAGGCCTTTGAGCAGCTGCAGCAGGTGCTGGTGGAGCTGAACGCGGAGACGGAGCGGGAGCTGCGCTTTGTGTGCGGTGTCAGCCTGCCCTTCCTTGGGTTGAGTGAGGTGAGTGCCGCCATCCGGCAGGCACAGTTCTGCATCCCGGAAAACGGAGAGCAGCTGATGGTGCAGGTCATGGAGGAGGGCGCGCCGGAAGGCGGCAGCACCCTGCAGGACGAGCTGAAGCAGTTCCAGCAGGCGCTGACGGCGTGGAACCATAACGAGCTGCTTGCCCGGCTGGAGCGGATGGCCACTCTGGCAGGTAAGGGCGGCGGTGCGCCGCCGGAGGAGCTGTTTTACAGCGTGCTCTACCTGCTGCGTGACACGGCAAATTCCGCCCACCTTCCCTTTGAGGCCTATGAGCATATGCGATATCAGCACACCGGTTCGCCTGCGTCCAACCTGCGCCGGCTCAAGGGTGTGGTCAACGATTTGTTCCAGAGCCGCGCGTCGGCCCAGCTGACGGACAAGCAGCAGCTGTGCGCGCAGATCGTGCAGTTTGTGGACGAGAGCTTCTCCGATCCAAACCTGTGTGTGGCCTCGGTGGCCAGACGCTTCTGTGTGTCCGAGCGGTTTGTGTACAGCGCCGTGCTGGACACGGTGGGCATGAACATGAGCAGCTACCTGTCCCAGATCCGTATGCGCGAGGCAGCGCGCCTGCTGCGCGAGACGCAGGAGAATGTGGGCTCGGTTGCGGAAAAGTGCGGCTACCCGGTAGAGAGCACATTCTACCGCAATTTCAAAAAGCACTACAATATGACCCCGGCAGAATACAAAAGCTCGCTTGGCCGTGTGGGCGGCGATGAGAAAGGAACCTGACCATGAAAAGCATTTTGTCCTATGATTCCAAATTCATGAAAACGCTGGAGCATGTGGCGGATACCATGCTGCTGAACATCCTGTTTCTGCTGTGCTGTATCCCGGTGGTCACCATCGGCGCAGCGTGGTGCGCTCTGTTTTCCGGCTGCCGGGCGCTGAGCGAGGACACAACCCCCTTCCGCAGCTTCTTCCGGGGCCTGCGCTCCGGCTTTAAGCGGGCCACACTGGCGTGGCTGATCCTGCTGCCAGTGCTGGCGGTGCTGGTGTATACGGCCATGGTGGTGTGGCGGCTCATGCAGCTGAAGTTTACCATGGCGCTGTTTACCTTTATTATTGCAATGATCGCGCTGATCACCGTCCTGTGCGTGACCACCATGGTGTTTCTGTTTTACTCCCGGTTCGAGTGCACCGTGCGTCAGCTGCTGAAAAACGGCCTGTTCATGCACCTTGGCTACATGATCCGCAGCACCATCATTGGCATTGGCTGCTGGTTCCCGGTGATCGCATTCTTCACGCTGCCCTACCTGTTCGGTCAGCTGGCGCCGGTGTGGCTGCTGCTGTATTTTGGCGTGGCGGCCAACCTGTCCGTATGGCTGATGAAAACGCCCTTTGCCCGGCTGGTGGAGCAAGTGGAGGGGCCGAAGCCGGAGCAGGTGCAGGAGGAAGAGGAAGTTCCGGTCTGAGTTTCATAAACAAAGGCACGCGTCCAGATAGACTGGACGCGTGCCTTTTTCATTTAAGCCGGACACTGCCGGCCGGTGTGGTCGATGGTGTAATCCCCCGTGAGGATCAGCTGGGAGATGGGGACGATGGAATAGCCCTCCTGCAGCAGATGCTCCACGATACCGGGCAGCGCCTCGGGGGTGTGCAGGGCGGCGTTGTGGAACAGCACGATGGAGCCGGGGCAGACCTTGGAAGTGACCCGCTTGGTGATGTCGGCCGCAGACAGATCCTTCCAGTCCAAACTGTCCACATCCCACTGGATCGGTTCCATGCCCATGGCACGGATGGCGCGGATGGAGTTGTCGTCGTAATCCCCGTAGGGTGGGCGCATGAGGGTGGGGCGCACGCCGGTGACCGCCGCGATCTTGTCGTTGCAGGCATTGAGATCGTCGGTGATCTGCTGGGCGGACAGCTGGGGCAGGTGTGCATGGGAATCCGAGTGGTTCATGATCTCGTGCCCTGCCTCGTGCAGCGCCAGCACCGATTCCGGATAGCGCTCCACCCAATCACCCACCACGAAGAAGGTGGCGTGTACATTGTAGCGCGCCAGGATATCGATCAGCTGCTGGGTGTCCTCGTTTCCCCAGGCGGCATCAAAACTCAAAGACACCATTTTTTGATCCCGTGCCACGCAGTAGATGGGCAACTGGCGGGGACTGGCGGCGGTATTGACGGCGGCCGGATAGTTGACCAGACCGAGGATCGCCGCAGCCAGCAGCAGGCAGCACCCGGCCGTCCACCAGCGTTTTTTTACGAGCACCACGCGCATCGAGGGTTGTTTGAACAGCATGCTACCGACCTCCGTTTCATCTTCTCTGCCATCTATATGAGCCGGGCAGGAGAAACAGACATTCAACGGCGGTCTTTTGTTCGGAGAAATACGGGTGGTCGATGATTACAGGGCTTATTCCTCGTCGGAAACGGGGGGCGCGGTGGGAATGTCCATGCCAAGAGTGTCCCGGGCGAACTGGGCGAAGGGGTGGTTCATCAGCCAGATGGCGGCGGTGGACACCACGGAGAAGTAGAAGAACAGAAACACCGGCAGCAGGGGCAGCAGAAGGGCGGCCACCGCCGGGAAGAAGAACAGGGACAGGGGAGACCAGGTCAACAGGGCGATGAGGGTGGTACGCAGGGGATAGGTCAGGTACAGCGTGCCGCCGTAGCGCAGCAGCTGCCACAGCGTGCCCTCAAAGCGGGAGTAAAACAGAAACACCGTGGTGGTAATGCCCAGCAGCAGCACGGCGAACAAAACCGACAGGATCAGGGGCAGCAGCGCACCGGGCTGGTAGTAATACAGAATGCTCACCGCATTGAACAGCACCAGCGCGGTCAGCGGCAGCAGGATCAGCCACACCAGCGTGGCGCGCACAAAGCTGGTACGCAGCGCCTTGAAAAAGGCGCGGAAACAGGCCTCGCGCTTTACCATGGAGCGCAGACCGGCGTACAGCGCGGTCAGCGACGCACCCACGGAGATCACGGGCAGGCTGCACAGCAGAAACAGAAGATTGAGCACCACGGTCTGAACACCGATCTCCATCACGGTGTAAAATGTGGATTTTCCTTTTTCTTTCATATTCGGACTCCTTTCCGCGGCGACGCCGGGACATAATATTTCCCGTATATTATAAAGGACACTGCCGGAAAAGACCATACATAATCGAAAAATAGCGGCAAAAATTTGTGCAAACGCAGAAAGTCCGCCGCGTTGGCACGAAGCAAAAAAGGAGAAATGAATTGCGGATTTGCTCTTGCGAAAACGGGAAAGTGACCTTAAAATAAAAGAGGACAAGGATACCGGCCGCCGCAGTGCTGCGCGGCACAGGTACAGGATAAACTTGAATGGTAGGTAAATGACGATGAAAGCAATCATCAATGCCGAGCTGGTCATGAAGGACCATCTGATCCCGGAGGCTGTTTTGTTTGTAGAGGACGGCGTGATCACCGGACACGGTGAGATGCGTACCACCCCCGTTCCTGCCGGCTGTGAGATCATCGACGCGCAGGGGGCTTATGTTGGCCCCGGCCTGATCGATATCCACACCCACTCCGGCGCAGGCAAGTATTTCTTTGAGGATCCTGCCCATGTGGCAAGACACCACCTCAGCCACGGTACCACTACGGTGCTGGCGGTGCTCTACTTCAACCGAAACCGGGATCAGTGGCTCAAGGACATCGACACCGTGAAGGCGGTCATGGGCACAGACAAGGCGCCCAACATCGCCGGCTTCTATATGGAAGGCCCGTACCTCAACCCCAAGTTCGGCGCCGACCGGGAGAACAATCCCTGGACCGCCCCCATCAGCGCCGACGACTACGCCCCCATCGTGGAGCGGGCGGGCGCCTGCGCGCGCGTGTGGGCGCTGGCTCCCGAACGGGAGGGCATTGCGGACTTTGTCAAGCTGGCCAAGAAGGTCAACCCCGAGGTGAAGTTCACCGTGGCCCACTCCGAGGCCACGCCGGAGCAGATCGAGGCGCTGATGCCTTACGGCCTGTGCATCGGCACCCACCACACCAACGCCACAGGCACCATCGTCAACTACCCCGAGTGCCGGGGCGTGTGCGTGGACGAGACGGTCAACTACAACCGGGACATCTATGCCGAGATCATCTCCGACAGCCGGGGCATCCATGTTGACCCCTACATGCAGCGGCTGGTGCGTAAGATCAAGGGGGATGATCGCATCATTCTTATCTCCGACACCTGCGAGTTTGACGGGCCCATTCCTCCTGGCTACGACGGCGTGACGGACATCAACTTCGATCACGCCGGCGAGATCGCCGGCTCCAAGCTGACGCTGGAGGTGGCCTGCCGCAACTTTATCAAGCACACCGGCGCCTCCATTGTGGACGCCTTCAAGTTTGGCGCGCTGAACGCGGCCACCTGCCTTGGCCTGACCGATCGCGGCCAGATCGCCGTGGGCAAGCGTGCCGACCTGATCTTCGTGGATCACAAGATGAATGTGAAGAAGGTCCTGCTGGGCGGCGAAGTGCAGCAGTAACCGCAAACGAAACGCCCCACGGTTGTTACAGCCGCGGGGCGTTCCTTTGTTTACAAATCGTTTACTTGCCTTTTTTTGCTTCAACCGATATACTCAAGAGGATGATAAAAAGAAAGGGAGTTTTGCCCATGAAACCCGACCGTGACCGCGTCCGCGCCAAGGCCATGTTTGCCCAAATGTCCCCCAAGGAGAAACGGGCGCATATTCTGCGCTATTATTGGCCGCATATGGCGGCGGGGCTGTTTGTGCTGATGGTGGCCGTTGCGCTTGCGGTGACCTGTTACAACAACGCCAAGACCCGTGATTATGTCTATGTAGGCATCCAGCAGGAGTATTACGAGCAGCTGCAGCCCCGGGTGGAGCAGCTTGCGGCCGAGGCCGACTGGCCGGAGGGGCTGAACTATATGTCCTACCCCAGCACGAGCTCACCGGACGGCATGGGCAGTATGCAGATGGTGATGTACCTGTCGGCGGATCAGCTGGACGCCGCCGTGTGTGACGAGCGCACCACCACCCTGCTGCAGCAGGACGAGACCATGCGCTGTCAGGTCTGGCCGCTGGAGGATACGGCGCTGGGACAGGGGCATACCGCCGATGAGCCGCTGTTTCTGGTCACCTTTGCCGATACGGCCCGGGGCGAGAAGGCGGTGCAGTTCCAGCAGCTGCTGGCCGGCTCTGCGCCTGTGCAGTCAAATTGAACAAATTCGTGGTTCAAAACCGTAAAAAACGACGAAAGTTGGTACACGGCCGGGGGTGTTCTTGACAAACGCCCCCGGTTGTATTAAACTACCAATGGTGCTTTGCGGCCTTGTGTCCAAAGACGCCAGCGCACACCCGCAAAGCGGGGTGCGACCTCAAATCAGGCTGGACGCCCCTACTCCATTTTTATAGAGGCGCCCGGACCGTAAATTAAGGAGGAAAATCCGCCGGCCGGCGGTGCGGCAGTGTGGAGACCTGTCGTAATGTGTTCAGGGCTGCTCCCTGTTCACGAGGGGACCTCTGCGGAGGCAGGATCCCTGCGGTCAAGAATTATGGCAACTGTTACCCTGAAGAAGCTCAAGAAGATCTATGAAGGCGGTTTCGAGGCTGTTCACGCCTTCGACCTGGACATCGCGGACAAGGAGTTTATCGTTCTGGTCGGTCCTTCCGGCTGCGGTAAGTCCACCACCCTGCGTATGATCGCCGGTCTGGAGGAGATCTCTGACGGCGAGCTGTACATCGGCGAGCGTCTGGTCAACGATGTGGAGCCCAAGGATCGCGACATCGCCATGGTGTTCCAGAGCTACGCTCTGTACCCCCACATGACGGTGTATGACAACATGGCCTTCGCCCTGAAGCTGCGTCATGTGCCCAAGGCCGAGATCGATAAGAAGGTTAACCTGAAGGTTACCGAGGAAGGCGTTATCGCTGTTCAGGAGTTCAACCTGGACATCGCCGACAAGGAATTCATCGTTCTGGTCGGTCCTTCCGGCTGTGGTAAGTCCACCACCCTGCGTATGGTCGCTGGTCTGGAAGAGATCTCCGGTGGCGAACTGTACATCGGTGACCGTCTGGTCAACGACGTAGCTCCCAAGGATCGTGACATCGCCATGGTCTTCCAGAACTACGCTCTGTACCCCCACATGACTGTTTATGAAAACATCGCTTTCGCACTGAAGCTGCGCAAGACTCCCAAGGACGAGATCGATCGCAAGGTCAAGGAAGCTGCTGAGATC
>JAGBTC010000163.1 GCA_017631545.1 Oscillospiraceae bacterium | reverse complement strand
TTTCTATTTTATTTACTATGCAACAATAATAACCCTTCCTGCTCTAACTGTTCTATTTTCTCACTGGGGTGTCGAGGGCGCCGCCCCCTACGCAAGCGTTTCGTCTTTGGTGTAGGGGCCGGCGCCCCGACGGCCCAACAGCATACAAAAACACGGTCGGACAACTGTCCGACCGTGTTTTTCATGCATTCACTTCAAAAATCCGTTGACGATCTGCTTCTCGGCTTCCTGCTCGGTCAGGCCAAGGGTCATCAGCTTGATGAGCTGTTCCCCGGCGATCTTGCCGATGGCGGCCTCGTGGATCAGGCTTGCGTCAATGTGGTTGGCCGTGATCTCAGGCACGGCGGTGACATGAGCCTTATCCATGATGATGGCGTCGCACTCCGTATGGCCGGAGCAGGCGGCGTTGCCGTTGATGCGAGAACAGAACTCCTGCCGGGACTCGTCCCGGGCCACGCTGCGGGAAACGACATTGGCGCTGCAGCCGTCGCCGTCCATATCCACCACAAAGTCCGTCTTGGCAAACTGCTTGCCGTGGGTCATGATCTTCTCCTTGACCACAAGGGTGGCCTTCTCCCCCAGCTTGGCGACGGTCTTTCGGGCGGTGGAGTCCACGCCCTTGATCTGGGTGGTCTCCATCTCCATGTAGCTTCCTTCGGCCAGCTCCACCACGCTTTCCGGGTTCATGACCCGCTGTCCGTTGCCGTCACCGTCGGCATAGTGGCGCTCCACATACTTGACCTTGGCGTTTTTGCCCACAAAGAAACGGTGGATGCCGTCGTGCTGGCTGGTCTGGTCGCCGCAGTTGTGGATGCCGCAGCCGGCCACGATGGTCACATCACAGTCCTCCCCGATATAAAAGTCGTTGTAGACCACCTCTTTCAGCCCGGTCTGGCTGATGAGCACGGGAATATGGACGCTCTCGTTCTTCGTGCCCGGCTTGATGATAATATCAATGCCGGGGGCGTCGGTCTTATTCACGATGTCGATATTGGCGGTGGTGTTTCGGGCCGCAGACTGGCCGTTGGCCCGGATATTGTAAGCGCCCTCGGGCACTTCATGAAGCTGAGCAACCTGCTCCAGCAGGGTGCGTTCAATGGTATCCATAATCTCTTGCCTCCTGGCCTGAACAATACGGCCCGAATCCGTTTCTGAGCGCAAAGAGAATACCGGCGGTAACACCTCAAACCGGATATGCGATCAGAAATCTGCGACTGTGGGGGAGCGTATTTTTGTGTCAGGCAAAATTGAGTGATGCAGCCGGGCTTTATGCCCGGCAAAGAATGAAATGAAGTCTGGCGCGAAAATCCGCCCCACAGAGCGGTTTCGGGCCGTGTTGTTTAGGTCATTACAGCTTGTCGGCCAGCACGCTGCACACGCTGCCCGTACCGGCCAGCAGGTGGGGCAGCACCTCGTCCCGGGTTCCCTGCGCCTGCACCTGACCGTTCGCCAACACGATGATCTTGTCGGCGATGTTCAAAATGCGCTCCTGATGGGAGATGATCATAATAGAGCCGTTGATCTTCTCGTGCATCGTCTCAAACACCTGAATGAGGTTGGAGAAGGACCATAGGTCGATGCCTGCCTCCGGCTCGTCAAAGACGGACAGCTTGGTGCCCCGGGCGATAATCATGGCGATTTCGATGCGCTTGAGCTCGCCGCCGGACAGGGAGGCATTCACCTCCCGGTTGATGTAGTCCTTGGCACACAGCCCCACCTCGGACAGGTAGTCGCAGGCCTCGGACACGCCGATAGGTTTGCCCGCCGCCAGGGTGATGAGATCACGCACCGTCAGCCCCTTGAAGCGCACCGGCTGCTGGAAGGCAAAGCTGACGCCCCTTTTCGCACGCTGGGTAATATCCAGCTCGGTGATGTCCTCCCCGTCCAGAAAAATCCGGCCGGTGGTGGGCTTGATAATGCCGGCGATGACCTTGGCCAGTGTGGACTTGCCGCCGCCGTTGGGGCCGGTGATGGCCACAAAGCGCTCGTTAATGGTCAGGTTGATGTCTTTCAATATTTCTTTGCTCTGCTCCGGAGTATGCACTTCGAAGCTGATATTTTTCAGTTCAAGCATATGACTCTCCTCCGTATGTTTACGGCAGGGACGCTGCCCTTCTCTTTAATGATAACCATTCTTATTATAGCGCAACCCACCCAAAATGTCCAGAGATATTTTACCACTTTGAGCCAACAGGCAGACAAAAATGACAAAATTCCCCATCGGGTGGCACGCAACGATTATTATACTCAATTTCCTCTTGCATTTCAATACATTTTGTGCTATAAAAGAGGATAGTCCAAAGGTGAAGAACGGGAAAATAGTGAGTTTTCGCTTGGCAGAGAGAGGCGGTCACCGGCTGAAAGCCGCCTTGAAGCGTGTCACTTGGTTCGCCCGGGAGCAGCTGTGGAGACACAGACGGCCGCCCGCCGTTATCGGGGCACGAGTGCGCGTTTTCAAACGCGAATGCGGGTGGTATCGCGGAAGGGTTGCCTTTCGTCCCAGTTTTGTGGGATGGAAGGCTTTTTTATTTACCCTTTTCCACATTATAAATTACATCTGAAAGGATGAACACCATGAAAGAACAGTTAGCAAAGATCCGTTCCGAGGCTCTGGCCGCCTTCGCCGCCGCCCCGGACAGCGCCGCGCTGGACGCGCTGCGCGTGCAGTATCTGGGCAAGAAGGGTGAGCTGACCGGCGTGCTGAAAATGATGGGCAAGCTGTCCGCTGAGGAGCGCCCTGCCATGGGTCAGCTGGCCAACGAGGTGCGCGCCGCGCTGGAAGAGGCCATCGGGCAGACCTCTGCCAAACTGGCGGAGGCCGCGCTGGTACAGCAGCTCCGAGACGAGGCGCTGGATGTGACCATCCCCGGCACCGAAGTCAAGATGGGTCACAAGCACCCCATGTACATCGCGCTGGATGAGATCAAGGACATTTTCGTGGGCATGGGCTTTACCGTGCTGGACGGCCCGGAGGTGGAGCTGGCCGAGTATAACTTCGACCGCCTGAACGCCGAGGAGGGACACCCCTCCCGTGACTGGTCGGATACCTTCTACTTTGACGAGGACAGCCGGGTCATGCTGCACTCTCAGACTTCCCCCATGCAGGTGCGCGCCATGGACACCATGCAACTGCCCATCCGCATCGTGGCTCCCGGCCGCGTGTACCGCAAGGACGAGGTGGACGCCACCCACTCCCCCATGTTCCATCAGGTGGAGGGCATGGTCATCGACAAGGGCGTGACCATGGCCGACCTGAAGGGCACGCTGAACACCGTTGTTGAGCAGCTGTACGGTGCAGGCACCAAGACCCGGTTCCGCCCCCACCACTTCCCCTTCACCGAGCCCTCCTGCGAGATGGATGTGCAGTGCCACAAGTGCGGCGGCGTGGGCTGCCCCACCTGCAAGGGCGAAGGCTGGATCGAGCTGCTGGGCGCCGGCATGGTGCATCCCAGAGTTCTGGAGATGGCCGGCATCGATCCCAACGAGTACTCCGGCTGGGCCTTCGGCATGGGTCTGGAGCGTACCGCT
>JAGBTC010000015.1 GCA_017631545.1 Oscillospiraceae bacterium | reverse complement strand
TTTATAATAAGGCAGATATTGGAGCATGGGGTCGTATGTCCCCACAGCACAATGGATCGCGCTACATCAAGATTGGAAGGGAGCAAAACCGCAATGACGATCAGCGAGAAAAAGCAGCTGATGGCCACCGCCTGTAAGGTGCGTATGGGTATCATCGAAGGCACTCACGGCGCCAAGGCCGGCCATCCCGGCGGCAGCCTGTCCGCCGCCGAGGTATTTACCTACCTCTATCACAAGGAAATGAATGTGGACCCCAAGAATCCCAAGTGGGAGGATCGGGACCGCTTCGTGCTGTCCAAGGGCCACACCGCCCCCGGCCTGTACGCCGCGCTGGCCCTCAAGGGCTTCTTCCCCGTGGAGGATCTGCCCACCCTGCGCCACATCGGCAGCTATCTGCAGGGCCACCCCAACATGAACGAGACTCCCGGCGTGGATATGTCCACCGGCTCTCTGGGTCAGGGCATCTCCGCCGCCGCCGGCATGGCTCTGGCCGCCAAGTATCAGGGCAAGGCCAGCCGCGTGTACACCCTGCTGGGTGACGGCGAAATTCAGGAGGGTCAGGTCTGGGAGGCTATGATGTTTGCCGCCCACTACAATCTGGACAACTTCTGCGCCATCATCGACAACAACGGCCTGCAGATCGACGGCGCCGTTGCCGATGTGATGAACCCCCACCCCATCGACGAAAAGCTCAAGGCCTTCGGCTTTGAGGTCGCCGTGGTGGACGGCCACGACTTTGAGCAGCTGGAGGCTGCCTTTGCCCAGGCCAAGGCCACCAAGGGCAAGCCCTTTGCCATCATTATGAAGACCGTCAAGGGCAAGGGCGTCAGCTTTATGGAGAACAACGCCGGCTGGCACGGCAAGGCGCCCAATGACGAGGAATACGCTCAGGCTATGGCCGAACTGAAGGCCCGGCTGGCAGAAGTGGAGGCGATGTAACATGGCAGATGTGAAGAAGATCGCGACCCGCGACAGCTACGGCAACGCGTTGACCGAGATCGCGGCCGAGCACGACAACCTGATCGTTTTTGACGCCGACCTGGCCGGCGCGACCAAGACCGGCATTTTCAAGAAGGCTTTCCCCGCGCGCCACTTCAACTGCGGCATTGCCGAGGGCAACATGATCGCCGTGGCCGCCGGTGCGTCCACCATGGGTCTGGTGCCCTTTGCCTCCAGCTTCGCCATGTTCGCCGCCGGCCGCGCCTTTGAGCAGATCCGCAACTCCATCGGCTATCCCCACCTGAATGTGAAGATCGGCGCCACCCACGGCGGCATCAGCGTGGGTGAGGACGGCGCTTCCCATCAGTGCTGCGAGGACTTTGCCCTCATGCGCTCCATCCCCGGCATGGTGGTCATGTCCCCTGCCGACGATGTGGAGGCCCGCGCCATGGTCAAGGCCGCTTACGCGTATGTCGGCCCCGTGTACATTCGCTTTGGCCGCGCCGCCGTGCCCGTGTTCCATGACGAGGCTTCCTACAAGTTCGAGATGGGCAAGGGCGAGGTCATTCAGGACGGCAACGATGTTGCCATCATTGCCAACGGCCTGATGGTGGCCGAGGCCATCGAGGCCGGCAAGGCGCTGGCCGAGGCCGGTATCTCCGCCCGCATCATCAACATGCACACCATCAAGCCTCTGGACGAGGAGCTGGTGCTCAAGGCCGCCAAGGAGTGCGGCAAGATCATCACCTGTGAGGAGCACAACATCATCGGTGGTCTGGGCGAAGCCGTGTGCAGCTGCCTGTCCGAGAAGTGCCCCACTCCCGTGCGCCGCATCGGCGTGAACGACGAGTTCGGTCATTCCGGCCCTGCCGCCGCCCTGCTCAAGCAGTTTGGTCTGTGCGCCGAGCACATTGTGGAAGTTGCCAAGGACTTCTGCGGCAAGTAAGCCCATAAAAACAAAAAACTCCGTTCCCAATCGGGAACGGAGTTTTTTTGTGGTTTAGTCGGCAAAATCAAATTCGTCCTTGTGGGCCTCTTTGAACATATCAAACACCGCGTTGAGAATGTCGTCATCCTCCACATCGGCGTAATCGGCGGTCTCCTCGTCGATGACGGTCATCTCCAGAATGACGATGCCCGTGTCATTCTCGTCCAGAGGCAGCAGCACCGCGTACTGCTTGCCCTCGTAATCCACAAGGTCGAGGATCTCAAATTCGGCCTCGCCGCCCATATCGTCACTGAGTACCAGGATCTCCTGTTCGTCCATGTTCATTCTCCTTTTCTTCGGGCGTTTGCCCGTTTCTTCCCTTTGATGATAACAGAAATCGCCCCAAAGGACAATCCCCTTTTTCACTGCACGCCAGCAGCCATTCTTCCAGCCGGCCGCCGTACTTCATCCCCAGCCAGAACAGCACCGCGCCCACGCCGCCCAGCACCGCCAGTCCCCCCAGCGGCAGATGAAAGCTCGAACCACCCAGGGCGCTGGCAAACAGCAATCCCCACGGCCGGGTGAACAGAACCAGAACGAAAAAGCGTCTGGGCGCAAGGTCGGTCAGCCCGGCCAGAATACACAGCACATCATCGGGAAAATAGGGAAACAGAAAGGCCAACGCCAGAAAGCGATCCCGTCCCCGGTCGAGCACATCAACATACCGCCGGGACAGCCGACGGCTGACAAAGCGCTCGGCAAAGCCCTTGCCAAACCGGCGCGCCAGCAAAAACACCAGCATCGACCCGCACAGCACCGCCCCAATGGTCAGAGCAAAGGCTGTCCACGTTCCAAACAATAAACCGCCCGCCGCCGCGCTGATGTTGCTGGGCAGGGGGGCGAAGATCACGCCCAGCAGCTGTACAAGGAAAAATACCCCGTGGGAATAAGGCGCAAAGCGGGCAATATACGCCCGTACGCTGTCCACTCCGCCGCCCAAGGCGGCAAAAAAGCCGGTGGCACACAAAAACCAACCGCCTGCCAGAAGCAGCGCCAACAGCAGCAGCCAGCCGATCCCCTGCGCCGTGTTCGTTCTCTTTCCCGGCACGGCGGCTTACCCCTCGCCGAACACCGCGCGGGCGATGTCCACGCTCTGCTTGGCGTCCTTTCCGTAATAGTCTGCGCCGATGGCGGCGGCATAGTCGGCGGTGAGTACCGCACCGCCCACCATCACCTTGCAGGAAAGTCCTGCTTGGCGCAGCGCGGCGATGGTCTGCTCCATGCTCTTGAGGGTGGTGGTCATCAGCGCGGACAGCCCCACCAGCGCCGCCTTATGCTCCTGTGCGGCACGCACCACCGCCTCCGGGGGCACATCCTT
>JAGBTC010000162.1 GCA_017631545.1 Oscillospiraceae bacterium | reverse complement strand
TTTTCGTTACATTGTTTAATTTACAAGGTGCACACCGCCGACCGCGGCGGGAGTTTCATAGTACCACAACCAGTTCCCGTTGTCAACACCTTTTTTCAAATTTCTTTGAACTTGTGCTGCAACACCGTTTTGTGATACCTGCGCTTTCCCTTGCGGCTCTAGTCATTCAGCGGCTCTCTGCCGCCACCCGACTCGCTCCGTTCGCTCAAGCGCTCGGTTATATTACCATCTCCCCATCGCTTTGTCAACACCTTTTTTCAACTTTTTTGAAAGTTTTTTTCGTTGGACAAGATGTGCCTTTTATGACCCTTTTCCGGCACAAGATATGCCCCGCACCGCCAGCGGAAGAGCGATCCCCACCAGCAAGCCCAAAGCAGGCACCAGCTGCTCCTGCACCCCACGGGCGATCTGCGTTTGCCGCAGAAGGGTCAGCGACAGCACCAGTCCAACCGCGCTCAGCGCCACAGCCGCCGTTCGCCCCCACCGTGGGCACAGGGCGCGCACCCCCTGCGTCAGCAGTCCCAGATAGGCCAGATCGGCCAGCAGCCAAAGGGCAGACACCAGCCCTTCCAGCCGGCGCACTGCGCCCTCCACTCCGATTCCACGGGCAAGCATGAGCCACGGGTCGCTCAGCCGCCCGGCCAGCGCCGGCCCAAGGCTGCCCAGCACACACAGCACACACAGCGCCTGCGCGCCGCCGCCCAGCCAAACACCCACTCCCCGAGACGACGCCCCCTCGTCGGGCACAAAGGCGGCGTACACGCCTGCGCCGAACACGCCCAGCACGCTTACTGTCCCGGCCAGCACGCCCGGCAGCGCCTGCCACTCCACCGGCCAGAGAAATTCCGGCCGCAGCCGCAGCAGGGACAGCAGGCACAGCGCCCCCAGCGCACACAGCAAAATCCGCCAGAACACTCCTGCCGCGCGCAGGAGCATCCCTGCTGTTCCCCACGCCAGACGCGCTCCCCCAAGGGCAAGGACAAGCAGGTACAGCCACAGACCATTTCCCTCCTGCGCCGCACTCATAAGGCGCTGCGCGCCCAGCCGCAGACGGACAGCCAGCAGCACCGCAGCACTCATTATATATATAATGGTAAGCAGCCTTCCCCACAGCCCACGCCGGAGCGCTTGGGCGGCAAGGCCGCTTCCCTCCCGTGTCCACACATCCGCACGCGCGCCCAGCAGCGCCATCACAGGCAGCGCCAGAACCACGCTCAGCCAGCCGGCACCCCCCGCTGTACGGGCCAGCAGACCGGGCAGCAGACTCAGTCCCGGAGCAAGCAGCGCCGCCCACACCGCCCCGGGCCAACCCCACCGCATTTGTTTTTTCATCCCGTTCCCCCCTTACGCCGACGGCGGCTCCACCGCCCCCAGCGCGGTCACACGAATGTCCAGATCCCGAAACACCTGCGCCCACTGCCGGGTCACCAGCGCCGCCCGGGAAGGCTGTGCCGCCCGGACACGCCCCTCCAGCCCAACGAAATCCGCGTCCCAGTGCTGTGCCTGTTCCAGCACGCGGACAAGGCCTTTGCCCAGCTGCCATTCCAACTCGTAGACAAGCCAGTCCATGGCCTCCTGATCCAGCGCAGCGGCGGTCTGCGCCACCCGGGCGCTGATTCGGCAGACCACATCCAGCCCGGTCAGCGTCTGTGCAGAAAAGTGTGGTTGGCAAGTAATACGCACCTGCTGCAAGGACAGGCTGACCGCACCCACCCCGGGCACAGTCACCTCCACCACGCGGCCCACCGCGCTGCCGGTAAACAGTTCCAGTCCCAGCGTTCCCTCCGGATCGGTATAACCGACCAGCAGACCCTTTCGAACCACCGCATAACCGGCGCTGCGTACATCGCCCTCCTCTACGGCGAGGGCAGGCAGCCACAGGCTGCCCTCCCGAGCCAACACGCCCATGGCGTCCACGGCGCCGGGGACATTCCTTCCACGCTCCAGCTGTTCCAGTCGGGCAGGCAGGCCGCTCACCTGCTCCACCGCCTGCGCCGCCGCGCCGCGCACCACCCACAGCCGACAGTCCGCGCCAAGCTCCGCGTCCCGGGCAAGGCAGTCCAGCACCGGGGCAATGCCCTGTCCTGCCAACTCCTCACCCAGCAAGAGTCGGTCCACATGCCCGTAAAAGGCGCCGCGTTCCCCCTGCTCCCGGGTGGCACGCAGGGCCCCGGCCAGCGTTTCCTTTTGGGCGCGCAGCACTTCTCCTGCCCCGTCGGCCGCTGCGGTCAGTTCCACCCCCACCGCTGCCGCATCCACGCCGGCCACGCGCAGCAGGGACAGGTCATCCATCTGCCGGCGGTACGGCTCCTGCAGCCGGGCAGAGTAGCCGGTGAGCAGACACAGGCACAGCGCCGATGCCCACACCCGCCTCATCGCCGCTCCCTCCGGTTTCGGGGACGGAGGAAGCCGGGGCGCAGCTTCTGGGCAGGAATGGGCACGCGCACCGGGGTGGCAGGGCTGAGATAGGCCACGCCAAAGGACTCCAGCCCAGCCAGATGGCATATCAGTCCCACGCAGCCTGCCACCACGCCCAGCAGACCTGCCACACCGGCCAGCAAAGTCAGCCCAAAGCGCCACAGGCGCAGTCCGCCGCTGAAGTCCTGGGAGGGGGCGGTGTACCCTGCGATGCCTGCCAGCGCCACCGCAACCAGCACCGCCGGGGAAACGATACGCGCCTCTACCGCCGCACTGCCCACCACCAGTCCGCCCAAAATGGACACCGTCTGCCCAATGGGCCCGGGCAGACGCAGGCCGGCCTCCTGCAGCACCTCGAAGGCCACCAGCATGATCAGCACCTCGAACAGAGCAGAGAAGGGAACCTGCTCCTTGGCCGCGGCGATGGACAGGGCCAGCTTGACCGGGATCATCTCCGGATGGAAGGTGACCACCGCCACATACACTGCCGGCAGCAAAAGGGTGACAAACATACAGAAATACCGCAGCAGGCGCACCATGGTGGCCAGCATCCAGTTGGATGCGCGATCCTGCCCGGTCTGGAAAAACAGCCCCAGCGTGCCCGGGGCAAGCCAGCCCACGCTCTGCCCCTCGCACAGCACGCCCACACGCCCGGCCAGCAGACCGCCGCAGAACCAGTCCGGGCGCTGGGTGCTGGCCAGCAGCGGAAAGGGGGTGTCCAACCGCTCGGCAAGATATTCCTCCACATCGCCGGCGGTGCGAACCCCGTCCACATCCATCTCCGCCACCCGTCGGCACACCCGCTCCACCACCGTCGGATCGGCCACCCCTTCCAGCCAGAGCACATCCACCGGGGTCAGCGTCTGCCTGCCCACGATGTGTTCCGCAATCCGCAGTTCGGGCGCACGCAGACGGCGGCGCACCATGGCGGTGTTGGTACGCACAGTCTCCACAAAGGAGTCCCGGGCCCCTTTGACCGAGGGCTCGTTTTCCGGCTGGCCCACCGAGCGTTTTTCCTCCGTGCCGGTGAAATAGGACAAAACCGTGTCCCGACCGGGGAAAAAGATCAGGGTAAAGCCCGCGATCAGATCGGCGGCCGCCTGATCGGTG
>JAGBTC010000005.1 GCA_017631545.1 Oscillospiraceae bacterium | reverse complement strand
GGAGCTGTGCGAGCCTTGCACCGTGGCAGGCATCCTGCTGCCGGAGGTGGCAGAGCAGATGCACCTGTCTGCGGAAACGCAGGTCAATGTGGGCACACTGGATCACTTTGCCGGCATGATCGGCACCGGCAATATCCAGCCCGGCGGCATCACCCTGTCCACCGGCACGGTGATGGCGCTGGCCGCCATGTCGGCCGAACCCGCTCCCCGGGACAGCGGCATCGCCATGCATTACGGCTTTTTGCCCGACACCCATGTGATGCTCCCCGTGGCCGAGAGCGGCGGCGTGAGTCTGGAATGGTTCCACCGCACCTGCATGGGCCAGATCGGGTACGATCAGATGAATCAGGTGCTGACCGAACGGGGCGGCAACGACCTTTTGTTCCTGCCCTATCTGGTGGGCACCAACGCCCCCGAGTTTGACGCACAGGCCAACGGCGTGTTCTGGGGTCTGCGTCAGGAACATGATGTGTACGACATGGCCCATGCGGTCATGGAGGGCGTGGCCTTTGTGCTGCGTAAGAACACCGAGAACATCCGCAAAAAGGGCACGCAGGTCACCTCCATCATCGCCACCGGCGGCGGCGCAAAAAGCCCCGTGTGGTGTCAGCTGCAGGCCAACATCACCGGCCTTGATGTGTTCATCCCCAAGGAGAAGGAGGCCGCCTGTCTGGGCGCGGCCATGATCGCCGCCGTCAAGGACGGACAGTATGCCGACTTTGCTCAGGCCGCCGGGGAAAAGGTGTCCTTCGTCAAGCGCTACACCCCTGCCCCCACCCCGGAGACAGAGAAGAAATACCGCCGCTTCTGCGCGCTGTATGACGCAGCACTGAAGCTCAGCGAAATCGATTAAACCCATACGCAGCAGGAGCCGCCCATCCGGGCGGCTCCTTTTTCGTCGGTCAATGTAACACTTTTTTGTGTCCGCCCGGGGCGTGCCGCGCAAAATGTGGTATATTGTGAAATAAAGTGTTGACTTCCGTGTTATGTTGTGTTATATTCATGTTACATTTTCGATTTTTTAACACGGGTGATCGCTATGAATCATATCCGACAAGAGCTGATATTGGAATATGTGGAGCGCCACAATGTGGCCACCATCAAGGAGTTACAGGCTCTGTGCCCCGATGTGTCGCTGATGACCATCCACCGGGATCTGCAGGCGCTGGAAAACCGGGGCATGGTGGTCAAGGTGCGCGGCGGCGCGCGCTCGGTGCGCCACACGGGCGACCCGGGCTTTGATGTGCGTATGCAGGAAAACAACCTGGCCAAGACCACCATCGCCCACAAGGCGCTGGAGCTGATCCAGCCCCACACCTCCGTGTTTCTGGACGCCAGCACCACCAACCTTGTACTGGCCCGCTCCCTGCCCGACATCCACCTGAACATCTTCACCACCGGCCCGTCCATTGCGCTGGAACTGTGCCGGCTGCATAACCCCGTGGTCACCCTGTGCTGCGGAGCGATCAACCGGAAAAATCTGGCCCTGTCCGGCCAGAACACGCTGGAAATGCTGGAAAAGATCAACATCGACATGGCCTTTATCGGCGTGTCCGGCTGCTCGGTGGAGGCCGGCTTCACCTGCGGCACGGAGGGCGATATGCTGGTCAAGGCCAAGGTCATTCAAAAGGCCCGCACCAGCGTGATCATGTGCGACCGGGCCAAGCTCAGCCGTCTGATGCCCTACACCTTCGCCCGGCCGGAGGATGTAGATTACCTGATTTCCGACGGCACGCTGCCCGACCCCTTTGCCCAGGCCGCCCGTCAGGCCGGCGTCACCCTGCTCTGACCCCCCGTTTTACCCGTCAGGATCCGCGGATTTTCTGTCTTTGGCAGGAAATGCGCGGATTTTTTCTTCGTTCTTCGAGAAAAAGATTGACAGAAATGTTATGAAATGTTATTATTAACAAGCTATAACATTATTAAAGGAGGCCATATCATGGCAAACGCAGTCATTATGCCTAAGTCCGGCATCTCCGTTGAGAGCTGTATCATCGGCGAATGGAAGATGAAGGTGGGCGATCCCGTTAAGATGGGTGATATCCTGTTCACCTACGAGACGGACAAGTCCAGCTTCGAATGTGAGTCCACCGCCGAGGGCGAGCTGCTGGAGATCTTCTTCAACGACGGCGACGAAGTCCCCTGCCTGGAGAATGTGTGCGCCATCGGCGCCAAGGGTGAGGATTGTTCCGCCCTGCGTCCCGGCGGCGCTGCTGCCGCCCCTGCCGCCGCTCCCGTGGTCGAGGCCGCTCCTGCCCCTTCCGCCGCTCCTGCCCCTGCCGCTCCCACCGGCCCCGTGGCCAACGCGGTGATCATGCCCAAGGCCGGCATCAGCGTGGAAAGCTGCATCATCGGCTCCTGGCAGAAGAAGGTGGGCGACGCCATCAAGGTGGGCGACATCCTCTTTACTTATGAAACCGACAAGGCCAACTTCGAGTGTGAGTCCACCGCTGAGGGCGAGCTGCTGGAGATCTTCTTCCACGACGGCGACGAAGTCCCCTGTCTGGAGAATGTGTGCGCCATTGGCAACAAGGGCGATGACATCGCTTCCCTGCGTCCCGGCGCTGCCGCCGCTCCTGTGGCCGCTGCCCCCGTAGCTGAGGCTGCTCCCGTGGCCGCTGCTGCCGCCCCCGTGGCTGCTGCTGCCGCCGACGGCAAGACTGCCGTCTCCCCACGTGCCAAGAAGCTGGCCGCCACCGCCGGCGTGGATGCCGCTCAGGCCACTGCTACCGGCCCCAACGGCCGCATCATCGAGCGCGACGTGCGCCGCCTGATGGAAGAGGGCGTGCCTGCTGCCGCCGCTGTGGAGGCTGCTCCTGCCGCCGCCCCTGTGGCCGCCGCCGCTCCTGTGGCTGCCGCCGCTGCTGCCGAGGCGGAGTACGAGGATGTGAAGTTCTCCGGCATCCGCCGCGCCATCAGCAAGTCCATGAAGAGCTCTCTGTCCTCTATGGCTCAGCTGACCCACAACTTCTCCTTCGACGCTTCCGCCATCATGGCCTACCGCAAGGCGCTCAAGGCCGCCGGCGACGAGTACGCGGGCATCACTCTGGGCGACATCATTCTGTACGCCGTGTCCCGCACCATCCTGTCCTGCCCCGACCTGAACGCCCACATGCTGGATGACAACAACATCCGTATCTTCAAGCATGTTCACCTGGGCGTGGCCGTGGACACCCCCCGCGGCCTGATGGTTCCCACCATCTTCAACGCCGATCAGAAAAGCCTGCTGGAGATCTCCAAGGAGGTCAAGGAGCTGGCCGGCGCCTGCCGCACCGGTGCCATCAGCCCCGACAAGCTGTCCGGTGCCACCTTCACCGTGTCCAATCTCGGTTCCTTCGGTGTGGAGTCCTTCACTCCCGTCATCAACCCGCCCCAGACCGGTATCATCGGTGTCTGCACCACCGTGGATCGTCCCCGGAAGGCTGCGGACGGCAGCATCCAGCTGTATCCCGCTATGGGCCTGAGCCTGACCTACGATCACCGCGTTGTGGACGGCACTCCCGCTGCAAAGTTCCAGAAGGAGCTGGGCTTCAACCTGGAGAACTTCACCGTTCTGCTGAGCAAGTAATTCG
>JAGBTC010000014.1 GCA_017631545.1 Oscillospiraceae bacterium | reverse complement strand
GCAAGGGCAGGGTCCTCCGTCTGCTCGCAGATGGCCACCTTGTAGCCCTTGGCGATGAGCCGGGCGATGTAGCTGTCACAGGAGTGATAGGGCACACCGCACATGGGGGTGCGCTCCTCGGGTGGCTTGTTCCTGTCCCGGGTGGTCAGGGTCAGATCCAGCTCCTTGGACACCAGCTTGGCGTCCTCGTTGAACATCTCGTAAAAATCGCCCAGACGGAAAAAGAGAATGCAGTCGGGATTTTGCTCCTTCATCTGCAAATATTGCCGCATCATAGGGGTCATCTCAGCCATGCGTCCACCGTCTTTCTGTATCTTAAATCAATTCACCGTAAAGCGACCACTTGTTGGCATCGGTAATGGTCACATCCATAAATTTGCTCACCGCGTCCGTAGGGCCGTCCAGCCGCACCAGGCGGTTGCCCGGGGTGCGTGCGGTGAGTGCCCAGCGCGGGTCGTCGGATACGCCGTCCACCAGACAGCGCACGGTCTTGCCGATGTACGCACGGTGCTTTTCCTCGGAGATTTCGTCCTGCAAGGCCACCAGACGATTGAAGTTGGCAAGCTTTTCCTCCCGGCTCATGGGGTCGTCCATCTGGGCGGCAGGCGTGCCCACCCGGGGAGAGTAAATGAAGGTGAACAGGGCGTCGTAGCGCACCGCTACCAACACCTTGAGGGTGTCCTCAAACTCCTGCGTAGTCTCGCCGGGGAAGCCCACGATCACATCGGAGGTAAGTACGATATCCGGGATGAGCGCCTTGAGGGCGCGCACCTTGTCCAGATACTGCTCCCGGGTGTGGCGGCGGTTCATCACCTTCAGCACCCGGTCGTTGCCTGCCTGGAAGGGCAGGTGCAGGACGGGCGCCACCTTCTCACACTTTGCCATAGTCTCAAACAGCTTCTGAGTGGCGTCCTTGGGGTGGGAGGTCATAAAGCGGATGAGAAAATCGCCGGGGACGGCGTTCACCTGCTCCAGCAGATCGGAAAAGTCCATTCCGTTGTCCAGATCCTTGCCGTAGGAGTTCACATTCTGACCCAGAAGCGTGATGTCCTTGTACCCCTCGGCCACCAGCTGACGCACCTCGTCCAAAATCAGCTCCGGGTCGCGGCTGCGCTCCCGCCCGCGCACATAGGGCACGATGCAGTAGGAGCAGAAGTTGTTGCACCCGTACATCACAGACACCCACGCCTTCACGCCCCCCTGCCGCACCACGGGGATGCCCTCGGCAATAGAACCGGCCTCGTCGGGGGTTTGGAAGATGCGGCCTCTGCGGGTGAGCAGGCCGTGGATGAACTGAGGGAACTTCCACAGCACATGGGGGCCGAACACAAGGTCAACATGGCGGAAGGACTGCTTGATTTTCTCGCTCACATGGGGCTGCTGCATCATGCACCCACACAGGCAGATGAGCTGGTCGGGCTTGGCGCGCTTGGTGTGTACCAGCGCACCCACATTGCCCAGCACCCGCTGCTCGGCGTGCTCGCGCACGGCGCAGGTGTTGATGACGATGATGTCCGCCTGCTTCTCGTCCGGGGTAAAGTCAAAGCCCATCATGGCCAGATAGCCCCGGATACGCTCGGAGTCGGCCTCGTTCTGCTGGCAGCCGTAGGTGTCCACAAAGGCCAGCGGCGTCACGCCCCGGGCGGCATAAACCGCTTTGATTGCAAGGCAATATTCTTTCTGGCGGTCGATGTCCGCGGTGGAAATGTGGGTGGTTCGGGTATCCATAGTCAGCCCTCCGTTGGCGCGTTGTCCGGTGGGTGCAAGCACCCATTTTTACATCTTAATATGATACCATTTTTCCCGAAAAAGAGCAAGGGTGCGCCCGGCTTTTTCCTTCCTTTGTTGACGATTTTTTCTCAAGTGGTTATAATAGACACACACACCGCTCCAAAGCGGAAAACTCTTTGACCGAAACGAGGGAACTGCCATGAGTTTTGACCCCAAATCCCTGTTTTCCATCAGCTACGGCCTGTATGTGGTCACCTGCCGGGAGGGCGAAAAGGACAACGGCCTGATCGTCAACACCGTCACCCAGGTGACGGACAGCCCCGCCCGGGTGGCCGTGACCATCAACAAGGCCAATTTCTCCCACGATGTCATCAAGCGCACCGGCATTATGACCGTCAACTGCCTGAGTCAGGACGCGCCCTTTGCCCTGTTTGAGCGCTTTGGCTTCCACTCGGGGGCGGACACCGACAAATTCTTCGGCCAGCCCCCCCTGCGCGCGCCCAACGGCCTCGCCCTGCTGGGGGAACATATCAACGCATGGTTCTGCCTGAAGGTAGAGCAGTATGTGGACATGGACAGCCACGGCATCTTCATCTGCACCGTGGAGGACGGAACGACCGTGTCCGACGCCCCCTCCAT
>JAGBTC010000161.1 GCA_017631545.1 Oscillospiraceae bacterium | reverse complement strand
TCACCGTCACCGGCCCGTTTCCCGAGCGCCTGCTCAACCTGTGCGCCCAGCGGGGAATCGTGTTCTGGGCGGTGGAGTGGCTGGGGGAGCAGGAACTGCGGCTGAAGGTGATGCGCCGCCACCTGTCCCGCCTGCAGGCACTGGCGCCCCGGGCAGGGTGTGAGACTCGGGTGGAACGCCGGGTGGGACTGCCCGATGCGCTGATCCGTCTTCGCCACCGCTATGCCTTTTGGGTTGGGCTGTTCGTGACGGTGCTGGCGGTGAGCGTGGCCTCCTCCTTTATACTCAATGTGGACATACAGGGCAACCAAAGGGTGCCCGACGCAGTCATTCTTGCCCAACTGCGCCGCCAGGGGCTTCGCCCGGGCGTATTCGGGCCGGCGCTGGACAGCCGCGTTATTGCCCGGGAGACCCTGTGGGCGCTGGAGGAGCTGGAGTGGGTGACCATTAACATTTACGGCACCCGGGCGCAGGTGCAGGTGGCGGAAAAAGTAGACGCCCCCCCGCGGCTGGAGCAGGAGGGCCTAAGCGATATCTGCGCGGCGGCGGACGGGCTGATCCTGCGCATCGACACGGTATCCGGGCAGGCCAAGGTTGCCCCGGGGGATACAGTTACCCGGGGGCAGGTGCTGATCTCCGGCACGGTGACCATGGACGGCCCCCAATACAGCGGTCTGCCGCCCCACTATCTCCACGTACGGGCGGATGGGCAGGTGTGGGCGCGGACATGGCGTACCCTGTCCGCCGCCATCCCCCTGCAGACCACCGGAAAGCGGTACACCGGGCAGGAAAAAAGCAGTTGGTCACTGACGGTGTTTGAACGGCGCATCAATTTTTACGGAAAAGGTAGCATTTCATGGGACAGTTATGATAAAATAAGGAAAGTGTACCCCCTCACTCTGCCCGGAGGGCAGACGCTCCCTGTGCGCGTGGAGCGGGAACGGCTGTCCCGGTGGGAGCCGGAGACCCTTGCCGTTGACCCCTCTGCGGCGCAGAAGCTGCTGGAGGAGCAGCTTCACCGTCGGCTGGAACAGCTGGTGGGGGAGAAGGGGGAAGTGGTGCGTGTCACCTGGTCAGCCCGCATTGCCGACGGGCAGCTTACCGTCACCGGGACGGCGGAATGCAAAGAGCAGCTGGGCCGCCCCACCCAACCGCAATTCATCGGCGGACAGCCCTCCGCCGGATAGGAGAGTACCAATGATTGAACAGAGCATCAGTATGGAACGCCTGGAGGAGGCCATCAACATCTTCGGCTCCTTTGACGAAAATATCCGCATCATCGAGCAGGAACTGTCCGTCAGCGTGGTCAACCGGGACAGCGTGCTCAAGGTCACCGGCGAGGGGGAGGGCGTGATGTACGCCGTCAAGGCCATCGAGGCGCTCATGTCCCTGTCCGCCCGAGGCGAGGTGATCAACGAGCAGAATGTGCGCTATATCATCCAGCTGGTGCGGGAGGGCCGGGAGAGCCAGATCAGCCAACTGGCCGGGGACGTACTGTGTGTCACCGCCAAGGGCAAGCCCATCAAGGCCAAAACATTGGGACAGAAAAAGTATGTGGAGGCAATCAAAGAAAACGTGGTCACCCTTGGCATCGGCCCGGCGGGTACTGGTAAGACCTATCTGGCGGTGGCCGCCGCCGTGGCCGCATTCCGTGCCAAGGAGATCAACCGCATTATCCTCACCCGTCCGGCGGTGGAGGCGGGGGAGCGGTTGGGCTTTTTGCCCGGCGACCTGCAGTCCAAGGTCGACCCCTACCTGCGCCCGCTGTACGATGCGCTGTTTGATATGCTGGGTGCGGAGACCTACCAGAAATATCTGGAGCGTGGCAATATTGAGGTTGCTCCCCTTGCCTATATGCGCGGCCGCACCTTGGACGATTCCTTCATCATTCTGGACGAGGCGCAGAACACCAGCCGGGAGCAGATGAAGATGTTCCTGACCCGTCTGGGCTTCGGCTCGAAAATCGTCATCACCGGTGACATCACCCAAATCGACCTGCCCGCCGACAAGGTGTCCGGCCTGCGGGAGGCCATGCGGGTGCTCAAGGGCGTGGAGGACATTGCCATCTGTCGGCTGACCGACTCGGACGTGGTGCGCCACGCTCTTGTCCAGCGCATCATCAAGGCCTACGAGGTGGACGAGGAGCGCAAGGAAAAGGGGAAGAAATAATATGACCCATCAGATTATTTTTGAAGCAGAAGTAGACGTGCCCAACGGGCTGGAAGAACAGCTGGGTAGCGTCATCACCGCCGCTCTGTCCGCCGAAGGGGTGGACGTACCCTGCGAGATCAACGTGCTTGTTACCGATGACGAGGGCATCCACGCCATCAATCTGGATATGCGCGGGGTGGATCGGCCCACCGACGTGCTGTCCTTCCCCATGTTTGAGCTGACCCCCGGAGAACACCCCGGGGCGCAGGATGCCGACCCGGCTACCGACCTTGTGCCGCTGGGAGACATGGTACTTTCGCTGGAGCGTGCCCGGGCGCAGGCACAGGAGTTTGGTCACAGCGTTCAGCGGGAGATATGCTATCTGGCCGTCCACTCCACGCTCCACCTGCTGGGCTATGACCACATGGACGAGGGTGAGATGAAGGCGCAGATGCGCGCCCGTGAGGAGGAGATTCTCGCGGCGCTCGGTATCACCCGGGCATGAAAGAACCGCCCCGTTCCGAAGAACAGGGCGGTAATTACCATAAAAACTCAGGCGATAGGGGTCACGATCGTTACGCCTGTCGGCCACGCGGGCGCGGGCTCGCTGACCTCAGGCTCGGGCGGGACAAAGGTAGAGGTAGGCTCGTTTTCCGGTGTGGTCATATGTAAATGAATTGTAGCGGCCAGCACAGCGATGGCAATGAGAATCGCGAGCACAGGAATTACCTTTGAAAGTTTCATGAAAGACACCCCCAAGTTATTAACATATTAATTATACACGATTTTTTATCATGTTACAAGAGGAAACGACGGTTTTTGTCAAAATCGTTGCATACAGGCTCAAGAAAGTTGAGGATCAATTATTATGTCAACCATAAAGAAATCCGGCATTATCACCATCTGCGGGCGTCCCAATGTGGGCAAGTCTACCCTGACCAACGCCTTTGTGGGGGAGAAAGTGGCCATCGTCACCAACAAGCCCCAGACCACCCGCAACCGCATCTGCGCCATTCTCAACCGGGGGGAGGGGCAGTTTGTTTTTGTGGATACCCCCGGCCTGCACAAGGCGCGCACCCGGCTGGGTGATTATATGGTCAGCGTGGTCAAGGACAGCGTCAGCGACGTGGACGCGGTGCTTCTGCTGGTGGAGCCCATCCCCAATATCGGCGCGCCTGAGCAGGAGTTGATCGACCGCATCAAGGCGCTGGGCTGTCCGGCGGTGCTGGTTATCAACAAAGTGGATACGCTGGAGCAGAAGGAGAGCCTGCTGGAGGTCATTGCCTGCTACAGCGCCGCCCATACCTTTGACGCGGTGGTGCCCATCTCCGCCCGCCGGGGCGAGGGAGTGAAGGAACTGCTGGATATGCTGGAGCGCTATCTGCAGCCCGGCCCTCAGCTGTTCCCGGAGGATATGGTCACCGACCAGCCCGAGCGGCAGGTGATGGCGGAGATCCTGCGCGAGAAGCTGCTGCTGTGTCTGGATAAGGAGATCCCCCACGGCACCGCCGTAGAAATCACCCGCTTTGCCGAGCGGGAGGACGAGGTCATCGAGTGTGATGCTACCATCTACTGCGAGAAGAACAGCCACAAGGGCATCATTATCGGCAAAGGGGGCGCTATGCTGAAAAAGGTGTCTACCTCTGCCCGGCACGACATGGAACGCTTCATGGGCACCAAGGTCTTTCTACAGACTTGGGTGAAGGTAAAAGAAAATTGGCGGGATAATCCTGCGGCTATTCAGAATTTCGGTTATAAGTGTGACGACTAATCGAAAGACAGGTGCATAGACCCACGCACTTTACTTCCGATACTCACACCCTTTTTACCCCCTAACCACCAACAAAAACAACACCAAACGTCAACGAAAGAGAGTCTTGGATTATGAAGTCCGAGGCTCTCTTTTTTCATGCCTTGGATTGGCTGGACGAAATAAAAAGCTAGTAAAATCAATGGTTTCGGATGCTGAAGCATAAAAGAATTGATGGCTGAAATGTCTGAAGAATGAATGAAATTTTCTTTTTATCTGGTCGGATGGGCTGAGTCTGATGGAGGTTTTTGGCGTGAAATTTGCTGTGGCTGGAAAACTGGATTTTGTGTGCCGTTATTCATGGGGTCGGCACATAGTGTCTCGGAATAATTGTATTTATTCTGAATTTTTGCGGGTGTGTGCTGAATTATTCGGAGAGTACCATGACAGCTCATAAAGCATTGAAAACACTGGGTTTT
>JAGBTC010000013.1 GCA_017631545.1 Oscillospiraceae bacterium | reverse complement strand
TTGCTTGCCATATTGTGATCCTCCTTTGTGATGTATGGGAAAAGTCCCTCTAACTATGGGGACAAACCGGGTCAAATGTGGACGAAGGCGTCCACATTTGCGAAAAAAACTTTTCAGCGCCGTGCGGATGTGCTATGATGGGGGAAATGAGGAGGAGATGCTATGAACTATCTGGTTATCGGTGCCGGCGGCACGGGCGGCAGCATCGCCGCATGGTTGTCTGCCGCAGGCAAAAAGGTGGATGTCATCGCCCGTGGGGCGCATCTGGCCGCCATTCGGGAAAACGGTCTGGTGGTGGAAACGACCCATCGGGGCACCTTCGCCGTTCCCGTCAACGCGTGGGATATGGAGCATTATTCCGGCACGCCGGATGTGATCTTCCTGTGCGTCAAGGGCTATTCCGTGCAGGAGTGCATCCCCTTCATCCGCCGGGTGGCAGGAAAGGAAACGGTGGTCATCCCCATCCTGAACGGCATTGATGTGGGCGGCTCCATCCAGCCGCTGCTGCCGGAACTGCTGGTCACGGACGGGTGCATCTACATCGCCTCGGAGATCAAGGCGCCGGGCACGCTGCTGATGAACGGCGATGTGTTTCGCGTGTTCTTCGGGGTGCGCCGAGCCGAGGAGTACCGCCCGGTGCTGGAGCAGGTGGCCCGGGATCTTGCCGAAAGCGGCATTGAGGGCGGGCTGACCGATCGGATCCGCCGGGATGCGCTGCAGAAATTCTCCTTCGTCTCTCCCATGGCGGCCTGCGGCCTTTATTACGATGTGCGTGCCGAGCAGATGCAGCAGCCGGGTGCGCCCCGGGACGCCTTTGTGGCGCTGGTGCGTGAGGTGCAGGCGCTGGCCGCCGCCATGGACATCACCTTTGCGGTGGATCTGGTGGAAAACAACCTGCAGATCATGGATGGGCTGGCGCCCGGTGCGTCCACCTCTCTCAAGCGGGATGTGGATGCAGGTCGCCCCTCCGAGTTGGACACGCTGATCTTCCGCGTGGTGCGGCTGGGGCGTGAGCTGGGGGTGGAAACCCCGTGGTACGCCCGGGTGGCGGAAAAGATGGGGTTTGCGGAATGAAAAACACCACCCTGTGCTACATCCTGCAAGACGGAAAATGCCTGATGCTCCATCGGGTGAAGAAGGAAAACGACCTGAATCGGGACAAGTGGATCGGCATTGGCGGCAAGTTCGAGGACAAGGAAAGTCCGGAGGAGTGCCTTGTGCGCGAGGTACGGGAGGAGACCGGGCTGGAACTGACGCGCTACCGTTACCGGGGCATCGTCACCTTTGTGTCCGACCGCTGGCCCACAGAGTATATGCACCTGTTCACCGCCGATGCCTTCACCGGCACGCTGAAGGAGTGTGACGAAGGGGTGCTGGAGTGGCTGGATTGGGAGCAGCTGACGCAAATTCCCCATTGGGAGGGGGACGAGCTGTTCCTGCGCCTGCTGGAGCAGGAGGAGCCGTTTTTCTCGCTGAAGCTGTGCTATGAGGGGGAGACCCTTGTATATGCCGCCCTGAACGGCAAACCCATCAAAGAAATGAGGAACGAGAAGTGAAGCCTGTTTATGCCAATACCTTCGGCCTGCATAAGGTGTGCAACAGCGAGGGCGAGATCATGGAGATCACGCTGGATGCCACCTATAAGTATATGGAAACGGCCATGACCGTCACCGCCAACGGGGTGGAGACGGTATCCGCACCTACTGCCGAGCAGGTGGTCAGCATTGTGATGAACCGCGCCAGTGCCCTGTCCCTGCGGGCGCTGCTGGACAAGATGCTGAAGGAGGGTTAAACCCTGTCAATTAAGATGATTTTGCTGGATCTGGACGGCACTCTGCTCAACAGCGACAAGACCGTTTCCGCCGCCAACTACGCCGCCCTGGAGCGGGCGGCGGCCATGGGGGTACATATCGTTCCGGCCACCGGGCGATTTTACGAGGGTATGCCGGAGGTGGTGCGTAATCTGCCCTTTGTGCGCTACGCCGTCTCGGTAAACGGCGCGGAGATCTACGATGCCAGAGAGAAAAAGGTGCTCCACAAAGAGGAGCTGGAGCCGGAGGAAGCGGTGGCCATTTACGAGTATTTGTCGCGCTTGCCCGCTTTGTGTGATGCCTATGTGGATGGTTGGGGCTATATGTCTCGCAGCCACTACCAGCGCATCGACGAGTTTACTGCCGTACCCTATGTGGTAAAGATGCTCAAGGAACTTCGCACCCCCGTGGACGACATGAAGGAATTTCTGGCGCAGCACAAGGTGCAGAAGGTCATGGCGTTTTTCAACGATATGGATCGCCGGGCGGTGGAGCTGGAGCGGGTCAAGACGCTGTTTCCCAACACCGCTGTGAGCAGCTCTGTTGCCAACAATATCGAGGTCAACGCCCAAAAGGCCACCAAGGGCGGCGCGCTGCTTAACCTGTGTCAGGTGCTTGGGGTGGATGTGAAGGACACCATGGCCTTTGGCGATGGCAGCAACGACCTGGAGATGATCCGCAATGCCGGCATCGGCGTGGCCATGGGCAATGCCTACCCCGGGTTGAAAGAAGCGGCAGACTATGTCACCCTAACCTGTGACGAGGACGGCGTAGCCCACGCCATTGAGAAGTTTGTATTTGCACATTAAAAACACAGCCGTCCGGCAATTGTCGGACGGCTGCGTTTTTTAGAATGTATTTCCTTTGAAATCGGACTTGGGGGGCAGGTAGTCGCCGAAGTAGGAAGCGAAGTCCATGTCCAGCGCGCTGCACAGCTCCAGTACCTCCACC
>JAGBTC010000160.1 GCA_017631545.1 Oscillospiraceae bacterium | reverse complement strand
GGATACCTTCCTGGCCAAGAACAAGGCCAAGAGCCTGGATGCCAAGCTGGCAAAGGGCACCAAGTGGGTGTGCGCCGTGTGGCTGGTGCTGACCCTGGTTCTGTCCCTGATCTGATCCGAAAACAAAGAAAAAGCAGCCTTCGCTTATGCGAAGGCTGCTTTTTGTTTTGGATGTTACCGCTGGGTATGCTCCAGCAGCCAGACGCGCAGCTGCTCGATGCCCTCTTCGCCGATGGGGAAGCAGGCCGTGTGGGCAATTTCGCTCAGCTCATAGCACAGCGGCCCGTACCATAACTCGGCAGTCATCTCGCCCTCGGCGGGCACGATGCGCCAACGGGTGCTGCCCAGACTGCCCGTCCACACATTGCCGTACTGCATGGAGGAGAGGGTGGGCAGAAAAAGCTCTTGTTCCATAAATATACTCCTTTGGGTCTATTTTCCCACGCAAAAGCGCTGGAAGATGCGGGCGGTGACATCCTCGCGGACGGTGCGTCCGGTCAGCTCGCCCAAGGCGGAAAGTGCGCTGTCCACATCCACAAGCACCGCGTCCGGCGTGAAGCCCTGCTCCAAAGCGCGCCGGGCAAGTTCCACCGACTCCAGCGCACGCCGGGCGGCGTCTGCCTGCCGGGCGTTGGTGAGCAGCTCGCCGCAGGAGGCACCCTCCTCCCGGGGCAGGAGATGGCAGATCGCCTGCTCCAGAGCGTCCAATCCGTTGCCTGTCTTTGCGCTCAGCGCCACCACGGGGATCTGGGGCGGAAGGGCGGGCAGGGGGTCGTGATTCGCGGGCAGATCGCACTTGCTGTGTACCAGCAAAGTGGGGGCGTGGGCGGCGGCATCGGTCAGCAGCTGTACATCCTCGGGAGAGAGGGGACGGGTGCTGTCGTGCAGATACAGGATCAGGGCGGCCTGCTCCATGGCCGTTTGGCTGCGCTGCACGCCCATGCGCTCGATGGGGTCGCTGCTTTGCCGCAGGCCGGCGGTGTCGATCAGCCGCAGCAGCACGCCGCCCAGCCGCAGCCGCTCCTCCACCGTGTCCCGGGTGGTTCCGGGCACATCGGTGACGATGGCACGCTCGTAGCCCAGCAGCGCGTTGAGCAGGGAGGACTTGCCTGCATTGGGGCGGCCCACGATGGCGCAGGGCAGACCGCTGACCAGCGCCTGTCCCCGGCGATGGGTGGACAGTAGCTGCTCCAGCGCCTCCTTCGCCCGGTCAAGGGCGGCGCACATATCCTGCGCCCGGAAGGGGTCGATGTCCTCGTCGGGGTAATCCAGCACGGCGTGGAAGTGAGCCAGCAGATCCACCAGCAGGGAATAGACTTCCTCCACCCGGCGGCTGAGGGCGCCCCCCAGCTGTCCGGCAGACTGAAGCACACCCTCCCGGGTCTGGGCGTCGATCAGATCCACCACGGCCTCCGCCTGTGCCAGATCCAGCCGCCCGTTGAGAAAGGCACGCCTGGTAAACTCGCCCGGCTGTGCCTGTCGGGCGCCCAGGGCGAACAGCGCCTCCAGCCCCAGCTGGAGTACCAGCGGCGCCCCGTGGCAGTGCAGCTCCGCCGTGTCCTCTCCGGTGTAGGTGGCAGGGGCACGGGAGTAGGTACAAAGCACATGGTCGATGACCTGCCCGTTCTGGTCGGTCAGCTGGCCGAAAACCGTGGTGCGGGGCGGGTGGTCAGCCAGCGCGCGCTTGTCTGCCGCGTGAAACAGGGTCTGAGCCAGCTCCACCGCCCGGGGGCCGGACAGGCGCAGGATGCCGATGGCTCCGGGCAGGCCGGTGGCCACGGCGGCAATGGTATCGTGTTCCA
This sequence comes from Oscillospiraceae bacterium, assembly GCA_017631545.1. Taxonomy (GTDB): domain Bacteria; phylum Bacillota; class Clostridia; order Oscillospirales; family Oscillospiraceae; genus Lawsonibacter. Next base: position 3,249 of record JAGBTC010000160.1, on the reverse strand, counting down.
CGGGGGCGGCTCACTCCTTTCCTGTGTTTGCGGTGACGCGCGGCGAATGGTTTCTTGCAAAAGTAAATTTGTGAAATTCGACTTGTTTTTTCTCCTTGACAGCAATTATGTCACCCGAAAATGGCGGGATATGCAAGAGGAAGGCGACATAATAACCTGTGGAAAACCCGGTGGAAAGTGGGGAAAAGCCAGATGTTTCAAGGGTTTTGTTTTTCGTGTTTCCGTTTTGTAATTTATGAAAAACATGCATAAGGGTTGTCAAAAATTATGCCATAAATCAGACGGCGGACAGGGCGGCATGAGGCAAAATGAAGGAATGCCGTCGCAGCCGTCAAGCCATCAGGCGCGGCTGCAGATGGCCCGTGCGGCCTGAATGCCGGAAGCGCCTGCTTGCGCCAAACCACGGGTGACGCCGGCGCCGTCGCCGGCGGCGAACAGGCCGGGCAGAGCGGTCTCCAGCTCGCCGGACAGCTCCAGACGGGAGGAGTAGAACTTGACCTCCGCGCCGTAGAGCAGGGTGTCGTAGTTGGCCGTGCCCGGGGCGATTTTGTCCAGGGCGTAGATCATTTCAATGATGTCGTCCAGCTGGCGTTTGGGCAGGGCGAGGGACAGGTCGCCGGGGACGGCGGCGGTCAGGGTGGGGCGCACGAAGGAATGCCCCAGCCGATGCTCGTTGGTGCGGATGCCGGCCACCAGATCGCCAAAGCGCTGCACCAGAACGCCGCCGGCCAGCATATTGGACAGGGAGGCGATGTGCTTGCCGTAGCGGTAGGGCTGGTCGAAGGGGGAGGTGAAGCGGTTGGATACCAGCAGGGCGAAGTTGGTGTTGTTGCTGCGAAGGGCGGGGTCGGCATAGGAGTGGCCGTTGACGGTGTTGATGCCCTCCACATTTTCCGCCACCACATGGCCGTAGGGGTTCATGCAGAAGGTGCGTACCTGGTCGCCGTACTGCTTGGTGCGGTAGACCAGCTTGGACTCATACACCACATCGGTGATGTGTTCAAACACGGCGGCAGGCAGCTCCACGCGCACGCCGATGTCCACCTGATTGTTGATCAGCTTGATGCCCAGCGTGCGGCACTGGTCGGCAAACCACTCCGCACCGGAGCGGCCGGGGGCGGCCAGCAGGAAACGGCAGGACAGCTGCTCGCCCTTTTCCAGCGTCAGGCGGAAGCCCTCGCCGTCGCGCTCGATGGTGGAGACGGCGGTGTTAAACCGGAACTCCAGCTTGTCGCGCAGTCCCTCGTAGATGTTGGTGAGGATACGCAGATTATTCTCCGTGCCAAGGTGCTTGCACCGGGCCTGCAGCAGGTGCAGGTCGTGGGCGAGGGCGCGGCGCTCCAGCTCCCGGGCGGCGGGGGTCTGGGTGGAGTAGACCTCGGTGGTGGCACCGTGGGCGACATTGATGCCGTCCACATACTCGATCAGCTCCATCACCCGCTCGGGTGCCATGAAGTCGGTCAGCCAGCCGCCAAACTGGGTGGTGAAGTTGAACTTTCCGTCGGAAAACGCGCCCGCGCCGCCGAAGCCGCACATGGTGTGGCACACCTTGCAGTGGATGCACTCCTTCACCTTGCCGGCCACGATGGGGCAGCTGCGGCTGTAGATATCCTGTCCCTGATCCAGCGCGGCCACCTTCAGATCCGGGCGCAGCTTGGACAGCTCGTAGGCGGCGAAAATACCGGCCTCGCCGCAGCCGAGGATGATAACATCATAGTTGAAGCTCATAGTATGTCCCTCCGTTTATGAAGTGCCTTGATTATATCACACTTTGGGGAAAAAGAAAAGCACAGGCGCGCGGCCTGTGCTTTGGGTGCAAAGAAATCAGCTTTTTTTCGGAAAGCTGGTGCCGCAGCTGCGGCAGGTGACGGTGATCTTCCCCTTGCCTTTGGGTACGCGCAGATACTGGGCGCAGTGGGGGCACTTGAAATAGCGGTGTTCCTTGTCCCGGGAGATGGTGCGCCGCAGGCGCAGCCAGCGCACCGTGGGGGCAGACCACTTGAGAAAGCGCGCGTTCTCCTGCTGTCGGGCGGGGAGATTGCGGGACAGGGCGCGGAAGATGAGGCAGGCCGCCGCCGCCAGCGACAGCACATACAGCAGCTGCCAGCCCAGCAGGGCGTGCGCCAGCAGCAGTACCAGATAGGCGACCAGCAGGCAGTGATTGAGCCGGTCGCTGCCGTACCGGCCGTACATAAAGCGCTGAAGCCAGCTGCGAAGCACGCTCGCTCACTCCTTTCCAAGCGAAATATCACAGTATAAATATGATAATCCTTTCCCGCCTCAGCGTCAAGAAAGCAATCGTAAACAAAGTGTGAATTGTACTTGCATTGGGGAGAAAAAGCCGTTATACTGGAAAAAAACGCGGGAGGAAGACCATGAAGCGCATTGATAAAGAAAACTATTATCTGGACATTGCCGAAACGGTGCTGGAGCGCTCCACCTGCCTGCGCCGGTGTTACGGTGCCATCATCGTCCAGCACGACGAGATCATTTCCACCGGCTACAACGGTGCGCCCCGTGGGCGTAAGAACTGTGCCGATTTGAATTTCTGCACCCGTATGAAGATGAACATCCCCTCCGGGGAGCGGTACGAGCTGTGCCGCAGCGTCCATGCCGAGGCCAACTGCATCATCTCCGCCGCCCGTAAGGACACGCTGGACGCAACCTTGTATATGGCCTGCCGTGATCCCCAGAGCGGAGAGCTGATCCCCGACTCCACCTCCTGCTCCATGTGCCGCAGACTGATCATCAACGCAGGCATCAAGCGAGTGGTCATCCGGGACACCCCCACCGACTACCGGGTGGTGGATGTGCAGAAGGAATGGATCGACGAGGACGATTCTCTGCCAAAAGAGCTGTGAATGAAAGAAAAAGCCCGGCACATCGTTGCGATGTGCCGGGCTTTTTTGCGCCTTAAAGGATCTGGCAGAACTCGATGGTCTCGGCGTTGGGGCCGGTGATGTTGAAAAAGCGAACGCCCTTTTCAAAGTAGGGCAGGCCGTCGATCTCGCTCTCCAGGGGGGTGTAGCCGGCGGCCTTGACCGCGTCCCAGGTGGCCTCGATGTCGTCCACATCAAGGGAAATGTGGTCGATGGCACCGCTCTTGCCCGCGGCGCAGGGCTCGCCGGTGGACTGGAAGGCTTCGATGACGATGTTCTTCAGCTGCAGGAAGGCCACATAGTCGGTGGGCAGGGTGGTCTGGAAGGTCAGCTCGAAGCCGAGGCTCTGGTAAAAAGCGATGGTCTTTTT
>JAGBTC010000159.1 GCA_017631545.1 Oscillospiraceae bacterium | reverse complement strand
AGGTGGATGGGTTCGCCCTCCTTGGTATCGCACCACAGGGTCTTTTCATGACGGTCATTGTTGTGGGCAATGATGCCATTGGCAGCCGCCAAAATGCGCTTGGTGGAGCGGTAGTTCTGCTCCAGACGGATGACCCGGGCATTTTTATACTGCTGCTCAAAAGACAAAATATTCTCAATGGTCGCGCCCCGGAAGCGGTAGATGGATTGGTCGTCGTCACCCACTACGCAGAAGTTCTCGTACCCTCCGGCCAGCGTGGAGGCCAGCAGGTACTGCAGGTTGTTGGTGTCCTGATACTCGTCGATGAGTACATAGCGGAATTTGCGCTGATAGTAAGTACGCACCTGCTCGTCCTGCTGGAGCAGACGCACCGTGTGCAGGATGATATCGTCAAAGTCCAGGGCGCTGGCCTCCCACAGGCGGCGTTCATACTCGGCGTAAATTTGGGCGATCTTTTCCTTGCGGAAGTCACCGGAACGCCGACACTGCGCCAGATACTCCGCTCCCAGCTTCATCTCGTCCTTGGCGCGGGAGATGTAGCCCAGCACCGTACGGGGCGGGAACTGCTTGTCGTCGATATTGTTCTCCTTGAGAATGTCCTTGATGACCCGCAGAGAGTCGTCCGTATCGTAGATGGTGAAGGAGGAGGAAAAGCCCAGCTTTTCAATGTCTCTTCGCAGGATGCGTACGCAGGCGGAGTGGAAGGTACTGGCCCAGATTTCGTTGGCGGCCGGGCCGAGCATCCGCTCCAGACGCTCCTTCAGCTCCCCGGCGGCCTTGTTGGTAAAGGTGATGGCAAGGATAGACCAGGGCGACGCCGGCTCCAACTGACACAGCCGCTGGGCACGCTCCTGCCCCCGGGCGTCGGGCGCAGCGGCATAGCCCTCCAGAAAGGCTACATCCTCCGCCGTGACCCATTCGGGCACTTCCACGCTGTCCGAGCCCCGACCGTATTTCATCAGGTTGGCGATGCGGTTGATCAGCACCGTGGTCTTGCCGCTGCCTGCCCCTGCCAGCAGCAGCAGCGGCCCTTCCGTGGCCAGCACGGCCTGCTTCTGCTGCTCGTTCATCTTATAAAAATCATGGGCGATGGCCGCCCGGCGCGCCTTGCAAAAGCGCAGTTCCAGTTCGTGATCCAGCATTGTGATTTCCTCGCTTCACGCAGATTCAACAGTACCACTTATTCTATAACAAACTGCCTGTTCGGTCAACCGGACAGGCGACATGATTTCTCATTCTTTTTTGTTCTGTTCGGCGGCGGCGGTGCATAAACTAAGAATACACCATCGGTACGGAGGATAAAACCATGAAAGCTTTTATGTGCGCTGCCCTTACCCTGTCCCTTGTGCTGCTGCCCTCCTCTGCCCGGGGAACAAGTACCCCCGAGGCGCTGACCCTTCCCGCCCACGCGCTGGTGTTGACCATGCTGGAACGGGAGCTGGACTATGACGCCGGGAACCGCGAATTCGTGTGGCTGGCAGCCTACTACGCCCTGACGCTGTCTGCCGCTGACGACCCACAGGCACAGTGGATATCGGATCGGCTCACCCTTCCCGCCGACCGGCTGGCCCCTGTGCTGGGACGGATGTTTCCTGCCCCCTATTCCCTGCCCGAGGATACCAACCGTCCCGACCGGATCCTTGCTCTGTCCGGGGATGGGCGCTCCCTGCGGCTGGCGGCCGGCGATCCGGGCCAAACGCAGCTGGTCTGGCTGGAGGTAGAGGGGAACACCTGGCTTGCCGCACTGGTCGGCCCGGACGCGGAGCAGCCGCTATGCTGGGCACAGATCACGCTGAATCAGGCACAAAGCGCCATCGTACAATGCACCGTAACACAGGAAATGCCGCAGACAGATCTGTCTGCGGCATTATCTTATTGTTAAAGAATATCACCGGCTATGCCGGTGGTATTCTTTAACAAAAAGAAAACCCCAAGGACAAATGTCCTTGGGGTTTTTGGCAGCGGGAGAAGGATTCGAACCCTCACAAACAGAGTCAGAGTCTGTCGTGCTACCCTTACACAATCCCGCTATCACTGCGCCTGCTCCGCAAGCGCAGGATTTATTATAGCAGATGTTTCCGGATTGTCAAGGGTTTTTTCAGCTTTTTTTCAAGGAAAATAAGCGACTTACAAAGTGCCGAAAATGCGGTCGCCCGCGTCACCCAGACCGGGGACGATATAGGCGTTTTCGTTGAGCTTTTCATCCAGCGCGGCGATGTAGATCTCCACATCGGGATGCTCCTCATTGACACGCTTGACGCCCTCGGGCGCGGCGATGATGTTGAGCATCTTGATCTTGGTGCAGCCGATCTTCTTCAGGTAGCTGATGGTAGCGCAGGCAGAGCCGCCGGTGGCCAGCATGGGATCCAGAATGAACACATCGCGCTGCTGGATCTCGGGGGGCAGCTTGCAGTAGTACTCCTCCGGCTCATGCGTCTCCTCGTTGCGAGCCATACCAATGTGGCCCACCTTGGCACTGGGGATCAGCTCCAGGATGCCGTCCACCATGCCCAGACCGGCACGCAGGATGGGGATGATGGCCAGCTTTTTGCCCGCCAGCTTCTTGAAGGTACCGGGGGCAACAGGGGTGGTTACCGCCACATCCTCCAAAGGCAGGTTGCGGGTGGCCTCATAACACTCCAGGGTGGCGATCTCCGCCACCACCTTGCGGAACTGATTGACACCGGTGTTCTCATCACGCAGGATGGTCACCTTATGCTGCAGCAGCGGATGGTCTAAAATATGCACCTTTTCGTTCATCTTTCTACACTCCTCTTTCCTTGTCTTTATAATGAACCCGTTGGTTTTTCCGCTTTTTCTTTTGCAAGGCGCTCCCGCTCCGCCTGGGACAAACGGTGGTAAACGGGGGCAAGCTGTTCTCCGGGTACAAGGCCGTTGGCGGCAATTACCTCCAGCGCCGCCCGGGCAACGCCCCACGCCGTCTGCCAGCGCAAATGGGCAGGGGCAAGGCGCAGACCGGCCAGCGAGCCGTTCCACGCGTCCCAGCACAGCCGGGCGCCATCCCCCACCAGCCAGAAGGGGCCCTCCAGCGTGTCCAGCTGGGCGCGCAGTTCCTCAAGGGAAACAGCACGGTCGGGAGAGATGCGTTCCAAGCTTCCGTTTTGGGCGCGGAACAGGGCGTTATACACCTGCTGGCGGCGGGCGTCCATCACGGCCACGATCACGCCGTCCACATGAGCCAGCTGCCACGCCATGGACTCCAGCGTGGAGCAGGGGGCGCAGGGCTTGTCCCCTGCCCAGGCCAATCCCTTGGCGGTGGACACGCCGATACGCAGACCGGTAAAGGATCCGGGGCCGGCAGCCACGGCGATCACATCCACCTGCTCCAGCGTAGATTCGCAGGCGCGCAGCAGCTCCTCCACCATGGGCATGAGCGTGCGGCTGTGGGTCAGCCCGTTGTTCTGCACGGTCTGTGCGATGATTTTTTCCCCCTCACACAGTGCCGCCGAGCAGGCGGTGGCGGAGGATTCCAGCGCAAGGATCTTCATGCTTCATTCTCCCACTTGATTTCTTCTGCCACGCCGGTGACGGTGATCAGCCGCTGTCCGTCATGCTCACCCCGGCGGATATCCACCCGAATACAGCCCTCTTCCAGCGCGTCGGCAATGTTCTCGCTCCACTCCACGGCGCACACGCCGCCCCGGGCGAGGTAGTCCTCCCAGCCGATATCAAACAGCTCGTCCGAGGAGCAAAGGCGGTACATATCAAAATGGAACAACGGCAGCCGCCCGCCTTCGTACTCGTTAACGATGGTAAAGGTGGGGCTGGTCACCTGCCCGGTCACCCCAAGGCCGCGGGCAAGGCCGCGGGT
>JAGBTC010000158.1 GCA_017631545.1 Oscillospiraceae bacterium | reverse complement strand
GCAGCATGCTGGCCATCAAGCCGGTGCTCCATGTGAACGACGAGGGACGCTTGGTCAACATCGGCAAAGTGCGCGGCCGTGCCGGCTCCCTCAAGGCGCTGGTGGATGCCATGGAAAAAGCGGCCATTGACCCGGCCAACCAGATCATTTTCATCAGCCACGGCGATTGCTGGGACGATGCCAATGCGGTGGCCGATATGGTGAAGGAGCGCTTTGGCGTAAAAGAGGTCATCATGAACTATGTTGGCCCCGTCATCGGCGCCCATGCCGGACCGGGCGTGGTGGCGCTGTTCTACATCGGCAGGGAGAGATAATATGGAAGAGCTGAAGTGGCTGGAGGTGGCGGTCAGTACCACCACCGACCGGCTGGACGAGCTGAGTGGGAAGCTGATCAATGCCGGTATGACCGGCCTTGTGGTGGAGGACGAGCAGGAATTCCACCGCTTTCTGGAGCAAAACCGGCAATACTGGGACTATGTGGACGAGGAACTGGAAAAGCGCATGCAGGGCGTCAGCCGCATCAAGTTCTATGTCACCGACGATGCCCACGGCAAGACCATGCTGAACAAGTATACCGCCCTGCTGGGCTGTGAGTACACCGTCACCCCTCTGGGGGACAATGACTGGGCGTACAGCTGGCAGAAGTATTATAAGCCTCTGCCCGTGGGCGAGAAGCTTTATGTCGTGCCCGAGTGGGAGCGCAACGAGCCCGTCCCCGAGGGAAAGGTGCCCTTCTACCTCAACCCCGGGCTGACCTTCGGCACCGGCTCTCACGCCTCCACCCAGCTGTGTCTGGCAGGGGTGGAGGAGTACACCACCCCCGGCTGCAGCGTGCTGGACTTGGGCTGCGGCAGCGGTATTTTGTCCATTGCCGCCCTTGTGTTGGGGGCGGACCACGCCGTGGCGGTGGATATTGACCCCAAGGCGGTGGATGTGTCCTATGAGAACGCGGCGCTCAACGGCATTGGCCGGGAGCGGTACACCGTGCGCGCCGGAGATGTCCTCAGCGACAAGGTGCTGGCCGATGAGCTGGCCCGGGAGCCGTACGATCTGGTGCTGGCCAACATCGTGGCCGATGTGATCATTCCCCTGTCCGCCCAGGTGCCCGGCCTGATGAAGGAGGACGGCGTGTTTATCTGCTCGGGCATCATCGACACCCGCGCCCACGAGGTAGAGGCCGCCCTTGTGAAAAATGGCCTTGCCATCACCAAGCGCCGGGAGCAGAACGGCTGGGTGTCCCTGACAGCAAAAAAAGTCTGATTTTGGTGTTTTTTTCGGGCAGAATGTGTTATAATAGAGAACAAGGAAGCGTCCGCTCCGCGGACGCTTCACTTTTTGTCCGGGAAAGCGAGCGGTCTCATGCTGGAATTTCGACCTCTGACCCCGGCGGATGTGGACACCGTGCGCCCCATGCTGGGCAGCAATCCCCAACGGCTGTGTGACCTGACCGTGGGCGGCATCTTCATCTGGCGGGACTACTACAAAACCGAATATGCTATCCATGAGGGCGTGCTGTACTTCAAGGTGGACTACCCCGGCTTCGGCACGGCCTTTGCCATGCCCCGGGGCGGCGACGGAAAACGGGAGTACGAGCAGGTGCAGGAATACTGCGAGCGCCGGGACATTCCCGTGATCTTTTACCCCATGCCCAAGCAGGAACTGGAGGGGCTGACCAACCTGTTTCCCTGTGCCAGCGTCCTATGGGACAGAGACACCTTCGATTACCTGTACGAGGCGGAGGCGCTGAAGTATTTTAAGGGGAAGAAGCTCAGCGGTCAGCGCAACCATGTCAACCGCTTTGCGCGCACCTACGGCGATGAATGGAGCTTTGCACCCCTGACGGCGGAGGACGCGGCAGATGTGGAGGCATTTCTCACCCGCTATGCCGATGCCACACAGAAGGAAAGTACCACCTTTGAGGAGGATCTGGCCAAGACCCGGGAGGTGCTGCACACCTTCGCTCACTACGGCATGGTGGGCGGCGTGCTGCGCGTGAGGGGAGCGGTGGTCGGCTTTTCCATCGGTGAGGTGGTGGGGGATACCCTGTTCATCCACATCGAGAAGGCCGACCGCGCCTGCGAGGGTGGCTACCAGATGCTGGTCAGCCAGTTTGCCCAGCGGTACGCCGTGGACGGTGTGGACTATATCAACCGGGAGGACGATACCGGCGACCCCGGGCTGCGTACTTCCAAGCTGTCCTATAAGCCCGTGGCCCTGCTGGAAAAGTATGCCGTGGTGGTGCAGGACGATCCCGGGCCCGGCCGGAAGGGGAACTGGACGGTGCTGGAGGCGGATATTGTCCGTCCGGACGAAAAAAGTTTGGAAGATGGTACAATTTTGCTTGACAAGGGCGAAATTGACTGATAAACTATGAAAGCCGCATTGAGCGGGTATGCAAGTAGGCAGACGGTTTGCCTGCCTCACCCGGGAGAGCGAGCCCGTTAATAAAGGAGTGAAATTGAAATGCACGCTATCATCGAAACCGGCGGTAAGCAGTACAAGGTGGCTGAGGGCGATGTGATCTTCGTGGAGAAGATCGAGGCCGAGGCCGGTGCTGCCATCACCTTCGACAAGGTCCTGGCTGTCATCGACGGCGAGAAGGCTACCTTCGGCGCTCCCGTTGTGGAGGGCGCTTGTGTGGCCGCCACCGTGGTCAAGAACGGCAAGGGCAAGAAGATCATGATCTTCAAGTATACCCCCAAGAAGGGCTACCGTAAGCGTCAGGGCCATCGTCAGCCCTACACCAAGGTGCAGATCGGCGCCATCAAGGCCTGATGACCACCATCGCCTTTCATTTGGAGGGCAGCCGTATCGTGGGCTTTGATGTCAAGGGCCACAGCGGCTATGCCGACGAGGGCAGCGACATCGTCTGTGCCGCCGTTACCAGCGCCGTGCGCCTGTGCGAGTGCACCATCAATGATGTGCTCGGGCTGGAGGCATCGGTCAAGGTGCGGCAGAACGACGCGTCCATTTCCCTCAAGCTTCCCGGCAGTCTGGGTCAGACCAACGAAAGCACCTGTCAGGCATTGCTGACGGGGCTGATGGTCTATTTTTCCGAGCTGCACGAGGAATATCCTGAAAACATATCTGTCTTGGAGGTGTAAGACATGCTGAAAATCGGTTTGCAGTTTTTCGCCCATAAAAAGGGCGTGGGCTCCACCCGCAACGGCCGTGATTCCGAGGCCAAGCGCCTGGGCGTCAAGCGCGGCGACGGTCAGTTCGTTCTG
>JAGBTC010000157.1 GCA_017631545.1 Oscillospiraceae bacterium | reverse complement strand
GGCGAGTTCACCAAGTCCATCATCGTGGCCGGCGTGACGGGCGCACTGTTTATCGTGGTCATGTTCCTGCTGTCTGCCTTTATGGTGCCCGGTGAGTCCGACACCAAGCGCCGGGGCATGATGCGCTTTTGTATGATCTTTGCCAACAACGGATTTATCGGTATCCCCCTGGCTCGTGCCGTGTTTGGGGAGGCGTCCCCGGTTATGGCCTACCTGATTATCCACAACATCCTTATGAATGTGCTTATGTTCACGCTGGGCGTGTACCTCATCTCCGGGGACAAGAGTACCATCAACATGAAAAAGGCCGTGCTCAACCCGGTGCTGATCTCCTTTATCATCGGCATCATCCTCAACCTGGCCGGGGTGAGCAAGGTGGTGCCCGAGGTGCAGACCTACGCCACCCATTTCAGCAACATCGTTACCCCCCTGTCCATGGTCATTTTGGGCATGAAGCTGGCGGGCGTGGAGTTCGGACGCCTGCTGTCCTCCGGCCGGATGTACTATGTGTCCGCCATGCGCCTGGTGGTGTTCCCCGTTCTGGGTGTGGCCATCGCCTATGCACTGCAGATGATCCCTGCCCTGAGCCTGAACGCCGACAGCGTGATCGCCTTCTTTGTGGGCTTTGCCATGCCCACGGCGGGGCTGGCCTCGGCCTTCTCCGACCAGTACGACGGAGATACGGACGGCGCGGTGATTTTTACGCTGGGCACCACCGTTCTTTCGGTGGCCACCATTCCGGTGCTGTACTGGGTGCTGCGGCTGATCGTGTAATAGATAAATTGCACGAAAACAGGCGGCTAAATTCGTTTGAAATGCCATTGTTATCCGGCTGAAAAGTGTGTTATCCTTAACAGCGTAAGGTCGAGTTTCCCATTGCGGAAACGGACAGCGGAAGGTGTACCGGCTATGAGAGGACGAGAATGTTTTTCCATCCAGAGCGGTGCTGCACAGGCCAAGGGTCTGGGCCTTATTCGCCGTTGCCAGCCGCAATATATGACTGCATGAAGCATCCGGAGGCCGCGTGGCGGTCTCCGGATTTGCTGCGTTCCAACGAAAACACGCCTGAGGAGGATGTGCAATGAGCGGAACAAAACGATACGAAATTGATATGCTGAACGGCCCGCTGGCGGGCAAGACCATCCGGTTTGCCCTGCCCTTTATGCTGGCCAACATCATCCAACTGCTGTTTAATGCGGCCGATGTGGTGGTGGTGGGCAAATTCGTGGGTGACTTATCCCAGGCGGCGGTGACCTCCACCGGTTCGCTGATCAACCTGCTCATCAACCTGTTTGTGGGGCTGGGCGTGGGCGTGAATGTAGTGGTTGCCCGTGCGCTGGGCAGTGGCGACCGTTCCCGTGTGGGCGCGGTGGTACATACCTCCGTTACGATCGGCCTGATCGCCGGCGCGATTCTGGTGGTGGTGGGTGAGGTGTTCGCACCCATGCTGCTGCGCCTGATGGGCTCGCCGGACAACATCATCGGTCTGTCCGCCCTGTATCTGCGGGTCTATTTCCTGGGGCTGCCCGGGGCGCTGGTGTATAACTTCGGCAGCGCGCTGCTGCGTGCCCAGGGAGATACCAAGCGGCCCATGTACTACCTGTCCTTCGCCGGTGTGGTCAATGTGGTGCTCAACCTGATTTTTGTGGTATTCTTCCACTGGGATGTGGCGGGCGTGGCAGCGGCTACCGCCATCTCCAAGTATGTGTCTGCCGCCCTGGTGGTCTGGTGCCTGATGCAGGAGACCGGGATCATGCATTTTGACCCGGCCGAAATGAAGGTGGATTGGACAGCCCTGAAGGAGATCTCCCGCATCGGCCTGCCTGCCGGTTTGCAGGGCTCTTTGTTCTCGCTGTCCAATGTGACGATCCAGGCTGGCGTCAACTCCATGGGCGAGGTGGTCATGGCCGGTTCCGGCGCGGCCGCGAACATTGGCGGTTTTATCTACACCGTCGCCAACGCTTTTTATCAGAGTGCCATGACCTTTACCAGCCAGAACAGCGGCGCGGGCAAAACCGACCGGGTGGACAAGGTGCTCAAGTGGAATCTGCTGTTCGCCACGACGATCCCTACCGTGGTGGGCATTGCTGCCTATGCTGTGGGGCCTTGGCTGCTTGGCATCTACACCGACGATCCGGAAGTAATCCGGCAGGGCTTGACCCGTATGCTTCTGATCAGCAACTTCTACGGCTTGTGCGGTATTATGGAAGTGACCATCGGGGTGCTGCGCGGCCTTGGACACACCTTGCTGCCTGTGATCACATCGTTGCTGGGCAGCTGCGGTCTGCGTATTGTCTGGGTGTACACGGTGTTCCAGCATTTCCAGACTCCTGCCAGCCTGTATAGCTGCTACCCCATTACCTGGCTGGTCACGGGTCTTGCCCAGATGATCTGTTTTTGGTATCTGCGTCCCAGAGACTATGCAAGAATAAAGGCCAACGCCGAAGCGGCTGCGGCACGGGGATAAAAGCAAGCGGCCTGCCCTTATTTCAGGGCAGGCCGCTTTTGTCTTGCAGAAACAGACTTTCTTTTTGCAAAAGAGTGTGCTATAATACAAACTGTATTGGTATGCCAACGGCGTGCCGACCCCAGCCCCCGGGGAACAGGAGGCCGGCGCTCCCGACGCAAGGGGAGCCGCTGCACGAGTAAAGGAAGAACCGCATGACATTTCAAAACTTGGGGCTGATCGCCCCCATCCTGAATGCGCTGGAGGAGCAGGGCTATCAGCGCCCCTCGCCCATTCAGGAAAAGGCTATCCCCCCGGCGCTGACCGGGCGGGATGTTCTGGGCTGTGCCCAGACCGGCACAGGCAAGACCTGCGCCTTCGCCACCCCCATTCTTCAGCGCCTGCACGAAACAAAGGCGCAGGGGCGGCCCATCCGCTCCCTCATCCTCACCCCCACCCGGGAGCTTGCCATCCAGATCGGGGAAAGCTTTGCCGCCTATGGCAAGCACCTGAGCCTGCGTACCGCCGTCATCTTTGGCGGCGTGGGACAGGGGCCGCAGGTGGAGCAGCTGCGGCGGGGTGTGGACATTCTGGTGGCCACCCCCGGTCGGCTGGGTGACCTGTACCAGCAGAAGCTGCTGGATCTGTCCAACATCGAGATCTTCGTGCTGGACGAGGCCGACCGTATGCTGGACATGGGCTTTATCCACGATGTGAAGAAGATCCTCAAGTGGCTGCCGGAGAAAAAGCAGACCCTGTTCTTCTCCGCCACCATGCCCCCCGAGATCACCCAGCTGGTCAACTCGCTGCTCCGCGACCCTGCCCGGGTGGCGGTGGATCCCATCTCCTCCCCGGTGGAGGTGATCCGGCAGAGTGTGTACTTCGTGGATCGGGGCAACAAGACCCGACTGCTTGCCCACCTGATGGACGAGCTGCGCGCGCGCAGCGCGCTGGTGTTCACCCGTACCAAGCACGGGGCGAACAAGGTGGCCCGGGATCTGGAAAAGAGCGGTATTCCTGCCGCCGCCATTCACGGCAACAAGTCTCAGACCGCTCGCCAGCAGGCGCTGGCCGACTTCAAGGCAGGCAAGATCCGTTGCCTGGTGGCCACGGACATCGCCGCGCGCGGACTGGACATTGAGGATCTGTCCCATGTGTTCAACTACAATCTGCCTGAGGTGCCCGAAACCTATGTCCACCGCATCGGCCGCACCGGCCGGGCAGGGAAGGGCGGCGTGGCCGTTGCCCTGTGTGATTTTACGGAAAAGCCGCTGCTTCGGGACATTGAAAAGCTCATCGGCAAATCCGTGCCCGTGGTAGACAAGCACCCCTTCCCCATGGAGAACTTTGACGCCCCCGTGCGCGATAAGCACGGCAAGATCGTCAATGCCGAGGACGCCGAGGCCCGTCAGGCGGCCCGGGAGCGCAGCCGGGAGCGGCGAGAGAGCCAAAAGGCGGCGCAGCCGGCGCTCGCGCTGACCCCTGCGGAACCCCTGCCGGCGGAGGAAGTGTCCACCAAAAAGAAGCGCCGCCGCAAAAAGAAACAGGGTGGGGAGGGGGAGCAGCCTGCGGCCACTCCCATGCCGGAGCCCGTCCCGGAGCCGGAGCCCATGCCCCAGCCCGTCAGCCTGCGTACCGAGCGACCCAAGCTTCAGCGGCCCGGTACCCGGTTCAACACCGGCGACCAGATGCCGGTGACCGAGTTTGAGCGGCCCGATCCGCTGGCCGGGGACTTTATTATGGACGCCACGGCCCGGCTGCTTGCCCCTCGCCGCCCGGTGCGGATGACCCCGGTGGTCTCTCAACCTGAGCCCAAGCAGGACAAGCACAGCGCAAAACGCCGCAAACGGAAGAAAAAGTCCGCCGACGCACCCAAGCAGGAGGCGGTGAAGAAACAGCCCAAGCAGAGTCTGAAGGAGACGGCCAACAAGGGGACGGAAAAGAAACCCGCGGCGAAAAAAGCCCAGCCGCCCAAGGCGGAGCAGGGGCAGGGGAAAACGGCCAAGCGAAAGGAACGCCCCCGCCGGGAAGCGCAGCAGCCCAACCGCAGCCGCACCAAGGACTCCACCCAGCAGAAAAGCTTAATGAAGCCCTATTACCTGAGTGACGACCGATAAGGAGATTCGGAAAGAAAATTATGGATTATCAAGCGCTCTATCAGCAGAAACTGACCACCCCTACCCAAGCCGTTCAGGTCGTTAAATCCGGTGATTGGGTGGACTACGGCTGGTGTACCAACCATCCCGTCGCGCTGGACAAGGCACTGGCCGCCCGGCAGAACGAACTGTGGGATGTGAAGATCCGTGGCGGCGTGACCATGTGGATGCCCGAGGTCGCCAAGGCGGAGGACGCCGGCGCGCACTTCACCTGGAACAGCTGGCACTGCAGTGGAATCGACCGCAAGATCATAGCCAAGGGCATGGGCTACTTCAGCCCCATGCGCTATTCCGAGCTGCCCCGCTTCTATCGGGACAGCCTGACGGTAGATGTGGCCATGCTTCAGGTCACCCCCATGGACAAGCACGGAAACTTCAGTTACGCGCTGTCCTGCTCCCATATCGCGGATATGCTGGACAAGGCCAAGGTCATCATTCTTGAGGTAAATAATAACCTGCCCTGGGTCAACGGCCTGAACGGCTGCGAGATCAACATCAGGGATGTGGACATGGTCGTTGAGGGGGACAATCCTCCTGTGGCACAGCTGGGCGGCGGTGGAGAGCCTACCGAGGTAGACCGCGCCGTGGCCAATCTGGTCGTGCCTCAGATCCCCAACGGTGCCTGCCTGCAGCTGGGCATTGGCGGTATGCCCAACACCATCGGCGCCATGATCGCTCAGTCCGACCTGCACGACCTGTCCGTGCATACCGAGATGTATGTGGACGGCTTTGTGGACATGGCCATGGCGGGCAAGATCACCGGCAAGTACAAGCCCCTGCACAAGGGGCGGCAGGTGTTCGCCTTTGCCGCCGGCAGCCAGCGCTTGTATGACTATATGGATTGCAATCCTGCGGTGGTGGGTGCCCCTGTGGACTACACCAACGATGTGCATGTCATCAGCCAGATCGACAACTTTATTTCCATCAACAACGCCATCGACATGGATCTGCTCGGTCAGGTCAACGCCGAGTCCGCCGGTACCAAGCACATCTCCGGCACCGGCGGCCAGCTGGACTTTGCCCTTGGTGCGTATCTGTCCAAGGGAGGAAAGAGCTTTATCTGTATGTCCTCTACCGTGACGGACAGGGACGGCGCGCTGAAAAGCCGCATCGTTCCCACCCTGACCCCCGGCTCCATCGCCACCGACCCGCGCACCTGTGTGCATTATATCGTCACCGAGTACGGCATGGTCAACCTGAAGGGCCTGTCCACCTGGGAGCGGGCGGAGCAGATCATCGGCATCGCCCACCCCGACTTCCGGGAGCAGCTGATCTGCGATGCCGAGAAAATGGGCATCTGGAGAAGAAGCAACAAGTAAACCGTGCAAAAACCGCCCCACATCCAACGGGATGTGGGGCGGTTTGTTATGCTTCGGGGATGACGGGCGCTTCGGGCGTGAGCGTGGTTTCCGGTGTGGCCGGGGCTTGGGGCACCGGCGTGTGAGGGCCGGAGGCCTCCACACTGGCAGGCACATATTCAAAGCCCAGCACCTTGTAGTAGTCGTTGAAGAGGATGCGCTCGGAGTAGGTGAACATGCGCTGCACCTCTTTATAAGTGTTGGACACATAATCCTCCGGCACGGTGACGCCCTCGTTGGGGATAAAGGTGTCGGTGGTGGAGTAGTACTTGCCCAAATCGCTGACAAAGCACTTCTTGTTGGTAGCCACCAGACCGGGGGAGTCGGACAGGATATCCCGGCCGATGATAATGCGCGAGTCGTACTCCACCCCGAACAGGTTGAGCAGGGTGGGGATGATGTCAATGCTGGAGCAGGGCTTTTCCACGATGACCGGCTCGTCCATGCTGCCGCACCACAGCACCAGGGAGGAGCGGTACTTTTCAATCAGGTCGGCCTCGGTGCCCGGGGCGGTCAGCTCGTCGATGGCACCGGTGCTGTCCAGTCCGTAGGGATAGTGGTCACCGGACATACAGATCACGGTGTTTTCCAGCTGGCCGGCGGCCTGCAGTGTACGCAGCATATATTCCAGCGCCTTGTCCAGCTCGATGTTGCAGGCCAGATACGCCCGGGCAGGCTCGCTCAGCCCGGAGTCGGCCACCGCCTGCTGGTTTTTCTTGGACATGGCGTTGCCCATGAAGTTGTAGTTCATGTGGCCGCTCACCGTCATATAGTACAGGTGGAAGGGCGTGCCCTGGGCCAGCGCCTGGGGCAGCGTCTTTTCCATCAGCTCCAGATCGGACTCCGGCCAGGTGGTCTTTATATCCAGCCCGTTGCCCACGCCGTAGTAGTCGTAGCCCATGTTGGGGTGGGACAGGTCGCGGCCGTAGTACTTATAGGTGTGGTTGTGGTAGGCGGTGGTGGGATAACCCTCCCCACGCATCACATTGCCCATGCAGTAGGCCATGACATTTTGGTTCTTGCCCGTGTACTTAAAGGAGGCGTTCACCTGATTGGAGGGGATCAGCCCCGTGCAGGCGGCGTACTCCCCGTCGATGGTGGAGTACCACCACAGGGGGTTGTAGAAGTTCTTGCACACAAAGCCCTCGTTGACCAGCTTGTACAGGGTGGGGGTGTAGGTGGGATGCACCGCGCCCACCCAGAAGGCCTCGGCGGTGAGGAAGATGAGGTTTTTGCCCTTGAACATACCGGTGTACTCGTTTTGCATGGTAGGCTCCCGGGTGCTGAAATACTGGTGCATATTCAGCAGGGTCTTATCCGTCTCACCGGCGATGAGCCCATCGAAATCGATGGGCAGCACATTGGGCGCATAGACGGGTACCTCCGACCCGGACGGAGAGGAGGAACTTACCGAACCGTCCACGGAGGGCAGCAGCACATCGTCATCGGGGGCGTCCAGCCCGAACAGGGATTGGGAGATGTCCAGCCGCAGGGTGGTCATCACGCCGAAACGGGAAATGGCCATGTCGGGCATGAAGCTCTGACGATATAACTCGTTGGTGGTCATGGTGCCGGGGGAGGGCAGGTGGATGCAAAGCCCGGCGAACAGCTGAGTTACTACTACCAGCGCGGCCAGCAGCCCCAGCTCCACGGGTCGGGCGCGTTCCTCCAGCACCGCCACGCGCCGCAGCAGGAAAAATGCGGCCAGCGGCAGCAGGAGAAGGAGAATACAGGGCAAAGACTTGCCGATGCCCACCAGCGTCTCGCGCCAGTAGTTGCCGATGGCCTGTCCGGCCATGTTGAAAGACTTGGTGACCAGCACGGTGCGGAAAATGGCGAAGTACACCGCCTGAATGATATACCATGCCGTGGACAGGGACAGGAGAATACCGGCTGCAATGCAGTTGCCCCGTTCGCCCCACAGGCTGCTCAGCAGGGTGAACAGCAGGGACAGGGGGAGGCTGAACAGCAGGATATACAGCAGACCCCGGTCAAAGAAGGTCTCCACGCAGAACAGGCGGTAAATTACCTCCAGCCACAAAAAGGAGCAAAGAAACAGCTCCAGTGGGCGCAGGAGATCCCAAAAGCTGGCGCGTTGGGTCATACAGATCAGATCCTTTTTTGTTTGATATAGGTCAGTATTGATCGGACCAGCCGCTGATCAGCCAGAAGGGGATCAGCCACAGCAGCAGATAGACCAACAGGTTGAGCGGGGAGATGGACACGAAGGCGCCTGCCGCGGTCAGGTAGCCGGCCAGCAGCGCGCCCAGCACCCCGGACACACAGGACAGGCAGGCGTTCAGCCGTACGCACAGGCGCAGGCGGCGCGCCCCCACCACCGTGGCGGCAAGGGAGTGGATCCCCTCCAGCCGCAGCACGCCGGTCAGCGTCTCATCGTGGGTCTGATCGGGGTCGGACAGCTCCCACCGGCGGGTGAACTGAGGGAAATCCATGCGGTAGGAGGCGATGTTGAAGCGATGCTCCAGCGTGCGGGGGAGCAGATTGAAGTCCCGGGTGGCAAGCACCGGGGTGATTTTTTCATACAGCAGGCTGTCCAGCGCGGGGAACAGGTTTTCGTTCATGGCGTAGTGCAGGGGGATCAGCCCGGCCAACTCCCCGTCGATGGCGCAGAACACGGTCAGCGTGTGGTTTAGCCCGGGGGGCAGCTCGATGCCTGCCATGGACATAAAGCCGTTGCAGCCCACCAGCACCTCCTGTCCGCGGATGGTGGCGGACAGGCCGCCGCTTTCGTGGAAGCCAAAGCGCTCGATGGTGCGGTACACGCCGCCCTCGGCGCGCAGCAGGTCGCGGAAGGGCTTGTCCAGTCCACCGCCGGCGGCGTGGATCAAAGTGGCCGCGTAGCTGACCACCCGCTCGGGTCGGTGGTCGCCGAATACCTTCACCCCGGTGGGGGTCACGCTGCCGGGGGGGAACAGGTCATAGTCCGTCAGCAGGATGCGCGAGCCGCGTCTGGAATCCGCCACTGCCGGCCAGCCGGCCAGCGCTGCGCCCAACGGGGACAGCTTGCGCTCCAGCCGGTGGAAGGGACGGGCGAAGATCAGCGGCGCAGACAGGGAGCAGGCGGCGGTGAAGGTGGCCGACAGCGCCCATGCCAGCCGCCGGGGCTGGCCGCAGCCCACCGAGGCCAGTACCGCCATCAAAATGCACAGGGGGATCAAAACGGGACACAGGCGGCGGAAGATGCGCTGGGCGCCGTCGTCCGCCCGGATCTGGCTGCCAAAGCCCGTGGGAGCGCCGATGTGCTTGGTGTAGGTGTCCTTACCGTTCCACTTGGCCTTGTCCAGCGTGATGAGCAGCGGATCAGAGGCCGCAGCCACCGTGCGGCAGGCCAGTCGGAACGCGCGCAGACGGTGCATCTGTCCGTGGGTGAGCAGCAGCAGCGCGAAAATGTTCACCGCGCAGTAGGGCAGCTGCTCCCGGGGCAGGAGATACTGCATACTCAGCGCGTCTGCCAGTGTGGCAAAGCAGGCCAGCAGCAGCACCGTGTCCATGCCCAG
>JAGBTC010000156.1 GCA_017631545.1 Oscillospiraceae bacterium | reverse complement strand
CGGGGCTACAAGGGCGCACCTGCCTATGTAGGCGGAAAAACGGTGGACGAGGTGGGCGGCGGCATCTGCCAGAACTCCTCTACCCTGTATCTGGCGGCGCTGTACGCCAATCTGGAAATGGTGGAGCGGCGCAACCATATGTACGCCGTGGGCTATGTGCCCGACGGACTGGATGCAACCGTAGCCTACAATGCCATCGACTTCCGCTTCCGCAACAACACCGGCTATCCCATCCGTCTGGATGTGACCGTGGAGGGCCGCACGCTGACCGTGCGTATCCACGGCACCAAGAAGGACGATACTACGGTTAAGATGGAGACACAGCGGGTGTCCACCACCAACTATACCACCGTTTATAAGGAGGATCCCAGCGTCCCGGCCGGCTCTACCGTGGTGGAGACCACGCCCTACACTGGGCGCAAGGTGCTGGCTTACCGCTGTGTGTACGACGGGGAGGGCAATCTGATCAGCCGTACGCTGGAAAGCACCAACACCTACCGTCACCGGGATCAGGTGATCCTGTACAGCCCGGCGGATGCCGACCAGTACACAGAAAACGGAAAGAAACCTGTTGTGCCGGACACCCCCGTGGTTCCGGAGACACCCACCACACCGGACCCCCCTGCGCCGGAGAATCCGGAGCAGAGTGAAACTGCCGTGGAGACCGAAGTGCCGGTGACCCCTCCCGCGCAGCCGGAAATGCCGGAGCAGAGTGGTGGCGAGGGGGAAACCCAGACCCCGGATGATACCCAGCCTGCACAGACCGAGCCTGCGGCTTGATATGCTTTGTTTGCCCGCCATCGGAACGCCGGTGGCGGGCATTTGACCCATACGAAAAGGAGAAATGCATATGTTTCAGGGCTTTACTCCCGAAAGTGTCCAGTTCCTCTGGGGGATTCGTTTCAATAACGAGCGCAGTTGGTTTGAGGCGCACAAGCAGGACTATCTGCTCCATGTACAGCAGCCGCTGCGTCAGCTGGCGGCGCAGGTGCAGGAGGAGGTGCTTCGCCGCCACCCGAAGCTGCAGCTGAATCTGCACGTGTCCCGCATTTACCGGGACGCCCGGCGTCTGCATGGCAGAGGGCCGTATAAGGATCATATGTGGCTGGTGCTTCACCGTCCGGCGCAGGATGCCGACGGCGGAACTGCTCCGGCCTTTTACTTCGAGATCGCCCCGGGGTATTACAGTATCGGCATGGGCTACTATTCCGCCACGCCGCTGACCATGGCCAAGCTGCGCGCGCGCATGGATCGGGATCCAAAACCTATGGAAAAGCTGGCCAGAACCATTGCCCGTAATCCCGATTTCCGTCTGGAGGGGGAGATGTACCGCCGCCCCAAGGGGAGCAAAGGGGCGCTGCTGGATCCATGGTACAACCGCAAGAGCATTGCCGTCAGCTGGGATCGTCCCTGTGAGGGCAGCCTGTTCACCCCTGCACTGGTGGGGGAGATCGCGGACAGTGTGGATCTGCTGCTGCCTCTGTTTGACTATCTCAGCACGCTGGATGCCGATCCGGAGCCGGGAAAATGTAAAAAATGAATAATTGAACGCGGCGTCATGCATTTTCGGAAGAGCGCATGACGCCGCGTTGCTTTTGTGTCATCACGAATAAAAATGAAAAAACGAAGGAAATGAACAAAAAATACTTGACAGATTGCGAGCGGTGTGGTACATTATAGCCAGAAAGGGTGAGACCAATGTACAAGTGAGCCACCCCGGCCAGATGCGTCAGTCGGAAGCGTATGAACCCATCAAAATGCAAGAAGTAAAAATGAACGCGTCATATTACCGTTCGCCATTCGGATCATAGCACATTGCAGATAACTTCGGTAAGTAAACCATTCGTTATCCGTAACCACTCCGACAAGCGCATCTGAACACGCAAAAGCCTGACCTGTTCGCAAACAAAGGATAAAAACCAACGCGTTGCCTCAGCTGGAGGCATAGCCGCAAAGCGGCCATGGATTTAGGTTGTGTGTTTTGTGATCCGGAACTGCAAAGACGAATGGCTTGGCGTGTATCCAATAGAAAGTGAGGTAAACAATTGATGTTAGATAATAAGAGCGAACAGAAATGACCCTCTGCTGTGATGTTCGGACGGCAGAGGGTCATTTCTTTTTGTTTTTATAAGAGTGGTATGAACAAGCCCCGTCCGGTGCGGACTGGGCTTGCTGCTTATACATTATATATAATATATATTACTCCAGCGTACGCAGGTCGTAGGGAGTGGTCTGGTACACATAGTAATTCAGCCAGTTGGAGTAGAACAGCTGCGCGGCGGAGCGCCAGCGCACCAGCGGCGCGTTCCTGGGGTCGTCGTCCGGGAAGTAGTTGCAGGGCACTTGGATGTCCAGTCCCTTGTTTACATCCCGGAAATATTCATTGGCCAGCGTGTCGGGGTCGTACTCGGGGTGGCCGGTGATGAAGAAACGGCGGTTGTCCCTGCTCTTCACGGCGAACACGCCGGCCTGCTCGGATACGGACAACAGCTCCAGCTCCGGCTGCGCGAGAATGTCCTCCGCCCGGTTTTCCGTATAACGGGAGTGGGGGACGAAAAACTCATCGTCAAAGCCCCGGAACAGGGGGGACTGCGCTTTCAGCATCTTGTGGGGGAACACACCGAACAGTTTCTTGCCCAGAGAGTACTTGGGGATGCCGTAATGATAGAACAGACCGGCCTGTGCGCCCCAGCAGATGTGCAGGGTGGAGTGGACATGGGTCTTGGTCCATTCCATGATCTGGCACAGCTCATCCCAGTAGTCCACATCGGCGAAGTCCAGATTTTCCACCGGAGCGCCGGTGATGATCATGCCGTCGAACCGTTTGTCCTTGATCTGTTCAAAAGTGGTGTAGAATGAGGACAGATGATCCGCATCCGTGTTCTGGGACACATGGCTGGCGGTCTGCAGCAGCTCCACCTGCACCTGCAGGGGGGAATTGGACAGCTTACGCAGCAACTGGGTCTCCGTAACGATCTTGGTGGGCATCAGGTTCAGGATCAGCACATTCAAAGGACGAATGTCCTGATGCATGGCGCGAAACTCGGTCATAACAAAGATGTTCTCGCTCTCCAGCACCGCCCGGGCGGGCAGCGAATCGGGGATCCGAATGGGCACGGCGGCCACCTCCTGCTCAGTGTGTGCCAAGGAAATACACCTTAAATATATCATGTACTTAGAGTACCATAGTTTGCGTGTCCACGCAACCGATATTTTGGCGGTCGTTTGTCCACTGTTTGTGGACAAATGGTGGAAAAACAAAAAACTTTCAAAAAAGTTGAAAAAAGGTGTTGACAAAGCGATGGGGAGATGGTAATATAACCGAGCGCTTGAGCGAACGGAGCAAGTCAGATGGCGGCGGAGAGCTGCTGAACGACTAGAGCCGCAAGGGAAAGCGCAGGTATCACAAAAAGGCGTTGCAGCACAAGTTCAAAGAAATTTGAAAAAAGGTGTTGACAACGGGAACTGGTTGTGGTACTATGAAACTCCCGCCGCGGTCGGCGGTGTGCACCTTGTAAATTAAACAATGTAACGAAAACACGAAGCACCAGATGAAGGACAGATGTCCTTTCTCTAACAAGCAATT
>JAGBTC010000012.1 GCA_017631545.1 Oscillospiraceae bacterium | reverse complement strand
GCGGGACAGGTGGCGGCGCATCACCTTCAGCCGCAGCTCCTGCTCCCCCAGCCACTCCACTGCCCAGAACACAATTCCCCGCTGGGCGCACAGGTTGAGCAGACGCTCGGGAAACGGACCGGTGACGGTGACCGCCGCCCATCCTCTGGCGTAATTGACCGCACCTTGCATTCGCTCACCCCCTCACTCCAGCCAGAGGGAACGGATCTGCCCGGTGACCAGCAGGCCTGTGGCATTCATGGTACGCAGCTGCAGCTCCTCGCCGCAGATACGCACACTGAACACCCCGCCGCTGACGTGGATCTCCTGCGTACCGTAGGACAGGATCCCCCGGTGGTTTTCCATGCGAAGCTGGTTGTCCCCCACCAGCTCCACCCGGGGCACTCCGGCCACCACATCCGCAGGCAGGTCAAGCACCTGCGCTGTACGCTCCAGCAAGGAGGGTCGGCGGCGTCCCTTTTCATCCATGTACATCACCTCTCCCCCATTTGTATGAGCAAGAGGCGGAAAACTTGTTTGCTTTCCCTTTCTCCGGGTAATAAAAAGGCCGCTCGTCTTTGACAAGCGGCCGGGAGAGCTTTACTTGTAGGAATCAGCCAGCGCCTTGAATTTGGGCAGGGCGCGGCGGATCATGTCGGTCTGCACGCAGTAGGCCAGCCGGAAGTGGCCGGGCGCACCGAAGCCGGTGCCGGGCACCAGCAGCAGGTCAAACTGCTTGGCCCGTTCGCTGAAAGCAAGGTCATCGGGCTCCAGGCTGCGGGGGAACAGATAGAACGCACCGCCCGGTTGCGCCACATGATAGCCCATCTCCCGCAGGGAGGAGACCAGCAGGGCGCAGTTTTCCTCGTACACCTTCAGGTCGGCGGTCATGTCGCAGCACAGGCTGGTCACCTGCTGGAACAGGCTGGGGGCATTCACATAGCCCAGAGAACGGCCTGCACCCGCCACAGCGGCATAGACCAGTTGGCTGTCCGTCACCTGCGCAGGAACGAGGACATAGCCCAGCCGCTCGCCGGGCAGGGACAGGGACTTGGAGAAGGAGTAGCACACGATGGTGTCCTTGTAAATGTGAGGGATCCAGGGCACCTCAAAGCCGCCGAATACGATCTCGCGGTAGGGCTCGTCGGAGATGAGGTAGATGGGGTGGCCGTACTGTGCGCTCTTTTGGGTAAGAATTTCGGCCAACCGCTCCAGCGTCTGTCTGGAATAGACCACGCCAGAGGGGTTGTTGGGGCTGTTGACAATCACGCCCTTGGTGTTGGGGGTGATGGCCTTTTCAAAGGCGTCAAAGTCGATCTGGAACTGCTCGATTTCAGGGGGGATCAGCACCAGCTTGGCCCCGGCGCCCTCCACAAACACCTTATACTCCGGGAAGTAGGGCGCAAAGGCAATAAATTCGTCCCCCGGGCAGGTCAAACCGTTGAATACGCAGCACAGGGAGGCCGCCGCGCCCACAGTGATGTAAAACTGATCGGCGGTGTAGTCCGCACCGAATCGGCGGTTGAGGGAGTCGGCAAAGCGCTGGCGCGCCGCAGCGTCGCCCTGGGCGCTGGTGTAGCAGTGGATCACATCGGGGTTTTCCTTCAAAATACGAATGGCGGTCTCGTTCACCGCATCGGGAGCAGGGACGCTGGGGTTGCCCAGCGAAAAATCATATACATTTTCCGCACCCACAATGGCAGCGCGCTGCTTGCCGTACTCGAACAGTTCACGGATCACGGATCGGGCGGTGCCCAGACCCAACATGCGTTCAGATACCATAACAATTATTTCCTCCTGATGCCTTAGGCGTTATTCTGCGCCTCCACCAGACGCACGCCACAGTACTGCTCGCGCAGCTTGGGCTTTTCGATCTTGCCGGTGGCGTTGCGGGGAACGGGAGCAAAGATGATTTTGCGGGGACGCTTGTACCGGGGCAGATCCAGGCAGAAGCGCTCGATCTCCTCCTCGGTGCAGGTCTCGCCGTCCTTGATCTGGATGATGGCCGCGGCGATCTCGCCTTGGCGCTTGTCGGGCAGGCCGATGACCGCCACATCGTGGATCTTGGGCATCGCAGCAAGGAATGCCTCGATCTGCACGGGGTACAGGTTCTCACCGCCGGAGATGATCACATCCTTCTTGCGGTCCACAAGGAAGATAAAACCGTCCTCGTCCTGCCGGGCCATATCGCCGGTATGCAGCCAGCCGTTTTCCAGCACTTCGTTGGTCGCTTCCTCGTTGTGGTAGTAGCACACCATCACGCCCGGGCCCTTGACGCACAGCTCACCCACCTCGCCGGGCTTGACGATCTGGTTGAGCTCGTCCACGATCTTGATCTTCCAGCCATAGCCAGGCACACCGATGGCACCCACCTTGTGGACATTGTCCATGCCCAGATGGACGCAGCCCGGGCCGGTGGACTCGGACAGGCCGTAGTTGGTGTCATACTTATGGTGCGGGAAATAGGACAGCCAGTGCTTGATCAGGGAGGGAGGCACGGGCTGGGCGCCGATGTGCATCAGCCGCCACTGGGACAGCTGATAGTTCTCCAGCTTCATCTCCCCCCGATCCAGCGCAGCCAGAATGTCCTGCGCCCAGGGCACCAGCAGCCATACGATGGTACAATGCTCCTGAGAGGCAGCATCAAAGATGGCTCGGGGCGAATTGCCCTTGAGCAGCACCGCCTTGCTGCCGGTGAACAGCGAGCCGAACCAGTGCATCTTCGCGCCCGTGTGGTACAGGGGCGGAATACACAAAAACACATCCTCGTGGGTGGTGGCGTGGTGGGTGGCCTCCGTACGGGCGGACTGACTCAACGCCAGATGCTTGAGCAGAATGGCCTTGGGGAAGCCGGTGGTGCCGGAGGAGTAGTAGATGGCCGCCTCGTCCTCGTCATCGATGAGGATCTTGGGTGCGGCGCTGGAGCAGTTGGCCGTGGCCCGGTGATAATCCTCCGCCCAGGGGGGGCACACATCGCCCACAAAGAAGAGCAGATGATCCTTCTTCAGCGTGGGCACGATGGTCTCCATACGCCCGATGAATTCCGGGCCGAAGAACAGCACATCCGCCTCTGCCAGCTTGAGACAGTACTCGATCTCGTCGGCGGTGTAGCGGAAGTTCAGCGGCACGGCGATAGCACCCGTTTTCAGAATACCGAAGTAGATGGGCAGCCACTCCAGACAATTCATCAGCAGGATGGCCACCTTCTGCCCCTTGCGGATGCCCCGGCCCAGCAGCATATTGGCCACGCGGTTGGCCTTCTCATCAAAGATGGACCAGGTGATCTCCCGGCGGTAGGGCGCGGAAGAGGTGGGCTGGATGAGGGAATACTCCTTCCAGGTCACGCGCTGCTCCTCCTGCAGTTCGGGGTTGATCTCCACCAGCGCGGTCTCGTCCCCGTAAAGCTTGCTGTTGCGTTCCAGCAAATCGGTAATGGGCATTGGGATCCGTCCTTTCCTTCCG
>JAGBTC010000155.1 GCA_017631545.1 Oscillospiraceae bacterium | reverse complement strand
GGCTTCAAGTCCCTGGAGGCCACCGACAAGGTCGCCAAGATCTCCATCGTGGGCGCCGGCATGGTCAATAACTCCGGCGTTGCCAGCAAGATGTTTGAGGCGCTGTTCTCCGCCGGCATCAACATCAACATGATCTCCACCAGCGAGATCAAGGTGTCCGTGCTGGTGGCCGAGCGGGACGCCGAGCGCGCCGTTCAGGCCATTCACGACCGCTTCTTCAACGAGTTCGGAAGCGCCAACTAAGGACATATCTCCGGGCGGAGCGCCACGCTCCGCCCGGAATTTTCCCTTTGCAAAAGTTTTCAATTTCCCTATTGACAAAGCCCGGCAGGGCTGTTATACTGTCATAGCAAAACAAAGCAGGAACGGTTCCCGTCCTCACCCCAGGCCACAGGCTCAAGGGTTAACATGGAAAATGATTCACCGGGTCACCGGTGGGCTTTTGTGTGTGCGGGTGCCATTTCGGCTTGCCGCACATTTATTTTTGTTTGGAGGTGCTTTCCCATCGCTAACACAGGTCATCAGATCAATGAAGACATTCGTGACAAAGAGGTCCGCCTGATTTCCGAAACGGGCGAACAGCTGGGCATCATGTCTGCGGAGGATGCCCTTAAGCTGGCTGAGGAGCAGGGTCTGGATCTGGTCAAGATCTCTCCCAACGCCGTGCCCCCCGTGTGCAAAGTCATGGATTACGGCAAGTTCCGGTTCGAGCAGACCAAGCGCGAGAAGGAAGCCCGCAAAAATCAGCGCGTGGTGGAGATCAAAGAAGTCCGTATGTCCCCCAGCATCGATGTAAACGACTTCAATGTCAAGCTGCGCAACGCCCAGAAGTTTTTGGGCGAGGGCAACCGCGTCAAGGTCACCGTCCGCTTCCGCGGCCGCGAGATGGCTCACACTGACATCGGTCAGGGTCTGCTGGTCAAGTTCGCCGAGGAATGCAAGGAATGTGCCGTCCTTGACAAAGAGCCCAAGCTGGAAGGTCGGCATATGTCCATCTTCCTGTCCCCCAAGAGTGCTAAAGAAGCAAAAAAATAAGAAAAGGAGTTTTCTGTTATGCCGAAGATCAA
This sequence comes from Oscillospiraceae bacterium, assembly GCA_017631545.1. Taxonomy (GTDB): domain Bacteria; phylum Bacillota; class Clostridia; order Oscillospirales; family Oscillospiraceae; genus Lawsonibacter. Next base: position 953 of record JAGBTC010000155.1, on the reverse strand, counting down.
AACTCACAGCGGCGCCAAGAAGCGCTTCTCCCTCACCAAGTCCGGCAAAGTCAAGCGTGCCATGACCAAGAAGCGTCACCTGCTCAATGGCCACGGCAAGACCACCAAGCTCAAGCGTCATCTGCGTGGCACTGCCTACGCCGACAAGACCAACGAGGCGGCGGTCAAGCGCATGATCCTGTACAAGTAAGGAAAGGGAGGTAGACAACAATGGCAAGAGTTAAGGGCGCGATGATGACGCGCAAGAGAAGAAATAAGATCCTGAAGCTGGCCAAGGGCTACTGGGGTTCCAAGTCCCGCCACTACAAGATGGCCAACCAGGCGGTCATGAAGTCTCTGACCTACGCTTACACCGGCCGCAAGCTGAAGAAGCGTGACTTCCGTCAGCTGTGGATCACCCGCATCAGCGCCGGCGCTAAGATGAACGGCATGAACTATTCCACCTTCATGAACGGCCTGAAGAAGTCCGGCATCGTGATCAACCGCAAGATGCTGGCCGAGCTGGCCGTCAACGACAAGGCCGCCTTCGCCCAGCTGGTGGACACCGCCAAGAAGGCCCTGGCCTGATTTTCTCAACCCCTATAAAAAAGCGCAGCTCGTACGAGCTGCGCTTTTTTGCATATCTTGCCCCGACCTTACTCTTTTGGCTTGCCCACAAATTTCCTTCTTGACAGGAAAGGGAAAATCCGCTATCCTTATTTTCGGCTGTTTTGACATATCCGTTCTTTTCCCCCTGCCGAACTTCCTGTTTTCTGTATATTCGGCACAATTATCCACCTTGTAACGGATCGTTTTGCCCCGACCATTCCGGGGTAAAATATAGCAGCCACACACTACATCCAAAACAGAAAAGGAGACGACCATCATGCCTGCATTTACCCTCGACATGTTCCAGACCACAGGGCTTGCCATGCTTCTGTTCGTTCTGGGCCGCTTCCTGACCACCCGCATCG
>JAGBTC010000154.1 GCA_017631545.1 Oscillospiraceae bacterium | reverse complement strand
TTTATCTTTCTTTTTCCCCTGCGTCAACCGCAAAGCTCGATTTTGGCAGAATTTTTGCCCCTGCCCGTCCTCTTGACCGCAGGTTGGCTTTCTCTTATAATGTTGTTATCTGTCAACCGGGGCACACCCCCACAAGGAGGAACATAATATGCTGATCAACTTTGACCAAATCAACGAGACCGTTCTGGAAAACTTCAAGGGCGGCGAGGGTAAATTCATCCCCAGAATGTTCAACGACGGTAAGTGCAAGATCATGCGAAGCCGACTGCTCCCCCACAGCCATCTGGGTATGCACACCCACGAGGGCAACAGCGAGATGATCTACATTCTCTCCGGCACAGGCAAGGTCCTTTACCAAGGAGAGTATCTGCCCCTGCAGCCCGGCGACTGCCACTACTGCCCCATGGGTCATGCCCACAGCCTGATCAACGACACGGATGAGGAGCTGGTAGTATTGGCCATCATTCCCGAGCACGGCGTCGCAAGCGTCTGACCCTATATGAAGATCGCCTTTTATACCCTCGGCTGCAAGGTCAACCAATACGAGACCCAGGCGCTGGAGCAGCTGTTTGCCGCCCGGGGGCATGCCGTCGTGCCCTTTGAGGAGGCGGCGGACGCCTACATCATCAACACCTGCACCGTCACCGCCGTCAGCGACAAAAAATCCCGGCAGGTCATCCGCCGGGTCAGAAAGACCGCGCCTGACGCGGTGGTCGCCGTGTGCGGCTGCTATCCCCAGACCCATCCGGCGGATATGGACGAGCTGGGGGTGGATCTGGTGTCGGGCACCGGAGACCGACTGGGCTTTGTGGAGCTGACGGAACAGGCCGTGCAGCAACGCCGCCCCATCACCGCGCTGGACGATGCCATGAAGCGGCTGGACTTTGAGGTACTCCCTGCCGGTGGGCTGGAGGGGCGCACCCGTGCCATGCTGAAGGTGGAGGACGGCTGCGTCAACTTCTGCTCCTACTGCATCATCCCCTACGCCAGAGGGCGCATCCGCTCCCTGCCGCTGGCCGAAGGGGTGCAACAGGCCAAAGACTTGCAGGAGCAAGGCTACCGGGAGATCGTGCTCACCGGCATTGAGATCTCCTCCTGGGGGCACGACCTGAAAAACGGCTGCTCCCTCATCGACCTTGTGGAGGCCGTGTGCGCCGCCGCACCCGAGTGCCGCATCCGCCTTGGCTCGCTGGAGCCGCGTACCATCACGGAGGAATTCTGCCTGCGCTCGGCAAAGCTGCCCAATCTGTGCCCCCACTTCCACCTTTCTCTTCAATCCGGCTGCGACAGCGTGCTGACACGCATGAACCGAAAGTACGACACCCAGCGCTACTATCAATCGGTGGAGCTGCTGCGCCGACACTTTGACCGCCCTGCCGTCACCACCGACCTGATCGTGGGCTTCCCGGGGGAGACGCAGGAGGAATTCGCGCAGACGCTGGACTTTATCCGCAAATGCGCCTTTGCCGCCATGCACGTGTTCCCCTACTCCAAGCGTCCCGGCACCCCGGCCGCCGCCATGGGCGGCCAGCTGCCCAACGCCGTGAAGGAGGAACGCGCCCACACCGCCGCCGCGGCTGCCGCGCAGATGGAACAGGCCTATCTGGCGCAGTTTGTTGGTCAGCCCCTCCCCGTTTTGTTCGAGGAGGAGCAAAACGGCCTGTGGCACGGCTACACCCCCAACTACATCAGCGTGTGCGCCGTGGGAACCGACCTGCACAATCAGGTGCGCTCCGTTCTCCCGGAGCGGATCGAGGGCAGCACCCTGTTGGGACATCTGCTGTAAAAAATCCGACCGTCCAAACGGACGGTCGGATTTTTGCCGTTATACTTTTTCTCTGTGTCCCACAGGCAGCTCGCTGAGCAGGGTAAAGCCCAGCACCAGCACCGTGCCGATCCAGCCGGAGGGGGTGGGCATCTGCCCCAGAAACAGCGCAGACAGCAAGATGGCGGACACAGGATCGATGTAGCTCATCAGCGCGGTAGTTTGAGCCGGCAGCGCCTGAATTGCCCCAAAATACAGCGCGTAGGCCACGCCGGTGTGGACGATGCCCACCGTCAGCAAAAGAGCAATGACCGCAGGCGACCCGACGGGTATTCCGCCCCGCTGGGTCAGCAGCACATAGGGCAGCAGCGCCAGCGCCGCCGCACCCAGCTGAACCACGGTGCGCTCCAGCCCCTGTACCCCGGTCAGCTTTTTGTTCATCAGCACCGCGCAGGCGTACAGCACCGCCGCACCCACGCCGCATACGATACCCGGAAGCTCAGCCGAGCCGGAAAAGCCCGTTTCCAGCACTCCGGACACAAACACCATGCCTGCCAGCGCGCCGGCCGCACACATCAGCTTCCACGCAGTCAGCTTCTCCCGGAACAGAAGGGGCGAGACAAGGATCACGAACACCGGCGCCAGATAGTAGCACAGGGTGGCGGTGGCCACGGTAGTGTAGCGATAGGCTTCAAACAGCAAGATCCAGTTAAAGCCGATGACCGCGCCGGACAGCACCAGCATCCCCAACTGTTCGCGTATAGCCGCCCAGCGAATGGGGGTACGGCGTGCGCGGCTGAACGCCAGCAAAAACAGCGTACCCACTACCCCGCGGATCAGCGCGATCACGCTGGAGGGCAGGGGGATATAATGCACGAAAATACCGATGGTGCCGAAAATGAGCATAGCAGTGATGAGCGACGCCATCGCTGTCGTTTTCGCCGTTTGCTTCATAGCCGCTTCCTCCGCAGGTTAAGGATAAGCAGATTTTGCCTTTTTGCCCTTACTGGTCAAAGTCGGATTTGCTGTTGACAATGGCATTGAGGGCATTGACCGCCATAAAGTGATCGTAATAATGCTCCATGCCCAGCTCCCGCTTGCCGAACTCACGCAGGAACGCCTCCTGTGCCTCCTTCGCTTGTGCATCCTTGCCCAGGCACTTAATGGCCATGAACTTGGCGTAACCGACGCAGAAATCCACATGATGACGCATCAGGCGCATGGCAACGGTCTGGACGCGATGGGGCATATTCTTATGCTCGTCAAAAAATGCGGCATACTTTTTGACCGCTTCCTCAACCGACAGCAGCTGCGCTTCCATCTCGGGCTTGTAGAAGTTGGTGGGAACCGGTGCCGTGTGCAGATTTTCCAGGTAGGTCTGGGGCATCAGCCGGTCGATTTCCTTCAGGTATTCCACCACGGTCTGCCACTGGTCACCGTAGGCATGGGAGAAGTAGTCCTCCATCAGCTCTTCCACCGTCAGGCTGTTGTCAAACAGCACGGCGCCGTAGACATAGAGGCTGAAGGCATTGGGGAAATAGCACCGCTGAGAAGCGTCCTCCACGATACCCATGAAATCGTTGTCACGATAGGCCAAAATATCCTCACGGATGCGCTTGGCAAAGGACAGCACACCGGGCGCATAGAACTGATGCTTCCAGAAGTGGTATTCGTACACATAGGTGTCGCAGCCGGCTCTTTCTCTCCACAGGTCAAAGCGGTGCAAAGACTCTTCCAGCGTGCCCAGTCGTCCGGATACATTGCGGACATAGGGGGTCAGCTTCTCCACTCTGGGACGGATCGGGGCGGAATAGGTATAGCTGCGGGTAATGGGTGCAAAGTCCATTACGAAGCGGGACGGATTCTTGATCCGTCCGTGAAGCGGCTCGTAAGCCACATCGGAGTATACGCCAAAACTAATGCGGCTGGGCAGATTCCGGGCGGTCATTTCCTCATCCAGCTCGTTGAGCAGGATCACATACCAGTCAGAGGGGCGCATTTTCTGACATTCCTCACACTCACAATGCCCCTTCTGCCCGTCCGCCAACGAAACTTGCAGGTGCGCCACATTGGTCGCCGTCTCGGCGTATTTGCAGATGTAGTCCACCACGATCTTTCTCGCTTTGGGGTTGGACATACAGAACTGGGTGTTCAGTGCAACACCGTCCTTCAGCCCTCTGACCCCGTTCAGCATAGCCAGATACTGGCGGGTCTCCTCCGGAACGGGGTTGTCATGCTCCCTGTTCCAGCCGCCAACAGAGCTGATGCCAAAGGGCTCGGCATTCCAGCCGTGTCCCATATCGTGCATCCGGATACCGCGCTTGGCAAACTCCACTTCACAAACACGCTTCCACTGGAGAACCTCGGTCTGGCTGACGGGTTCCGGCTCCCGATTCTCATCGTTGTACCGGTGGGAGTAGTACCAATCATAATAAATTTTGGGGATGTCGAACTCGATCATATAGCAGTTCAGGCCGAGCTTGGGCGTGAAATCAATGCTCTCCATCATGATCTGCTGGCTTTCTGCACCCTCGTTGCACTGGCCGCGATAACGCAGATCGGCCATTTTATGGTACTGCACCGGAACAACATCCTGCATAGGGATGAACTCACCGTCCACGCCGGGGAACAGCCAACGGCAGCCGTTTTTCTTAAAATACTCGTAAACCGCCAGCAATACGCTGCGGTAGTTGGAGCCGGCGATGATGCCGCCATTTTCGTCCGTATCGATGTGGACGATATCGTCCAGCTCCGGCTCCTGCGTCTCCTCTGCGGTGGACAGACCAAAATCCGTCATCAGGCCCAAGCGGAACCCTTCGGTGGCATCCGGCTTATATTCAATGGTGATGTCACCGCAGCGGGGCATCATCATTCTCAGGTATTTTTTCAGTTCTTCTGCGGCAAAGTCCACTACGGTGTTGGACGCGATCTTATAAATGTGATACATATCGTTCCTCCGTATCCTTATTCTGTTTCTGTGGCTCTCGCCTGCATCATCGTACTAAATCATGCCGGAAAAATCAACCCTTTTCCGCTGTTTTGATCGCACTTTGTCGCACAACGGCTTGCACTTTCCCGACCGGAGTGGTACAATAATGCATCGAACACAACCGCAAGGAGAGTTACTTTATGAAATTAGGTATCGTGGGTCTGCCCAATGTGGGCAAAAGCACCCTGTTCAATGCCATCACCAACGCCGGTGCGGAAAGCGCCAACTACCCCTTCTGCACCATCGACCCCAATGTGGGCATGGTGGCCGTGCCCGACTACCGGCTGGACAAGCTGGCTCAGATGTACAACCCCAAAAAGACCACCCCTGCCGTCATCGAATTTGTGGACATCGCAGGGCTTGTAAAGGGCGCCAGCCGGGGCGAAGGTCTGGGCAACAAGTTCCTTGGCAACATCCGCATGACCGACGCCATCGTCCATGTGGTGCGCTGCTTTGACGATGAAAATGTGATTCATGTGGAGGGCAGCACCGACCCCCTGCGCGACATCGACACCATTGATCTGGAGCTGGTCATGGCCGACCTTGAGATGGTGGAGCGGCGCATCGACAAGGCCAAAAAGGCCGCCAAGGGGGACAAGAAGTTCCTGCAGGAGGCCGCCGACTTCGAGGGGCTGCGTGATTGGCTCAACGACGGCAAATCCGCCCGTACCTATGAAGAGGTGGACATCGCCGCGGAGTACCCCGACTGCGAGCTGCTCTCCCTCAAGCCCGTCATTTACGCCGCCAACCTGGACGAGGACGGCTTTGCCGACCCCCAGGCCGTCCCCTACTACAAGCAGGTGGAAGAGCGCGCGGCGCAGCAGGGCGCGCAGGTGGTTCCCGTGTGCGCCAAGCTGGAGGCGGAGATCGCCGAGCTGGACGCAGAGGAAAAGAAGATGTTCCTGGACGATCTGGGCATCGCGGAAAGCGGCCTTGACCGTCTGGTCAAGGCAAGCTACACTCTGCTGGGCCTGATCTCCTACCTGACCAGCGGCGAGGACGAGTGCCGGGCGTGGACCATCACCCGGGGCACCAAAGCCCCCCAGGCCGCGGGCAAGATCCACTCCGACTTCGAGCGGGGCTTCATCCGCGCCGAGGTGGTATCCTACGAGGATCTGATGGCCTGCGGCACCATGGCCGCCGCCCGGGAAAAGGGTCTGATCCGTTCCGAGGGCAAGGAGTATGTGGTGCAGGACGGCGACATCATCCTGTTCCGCTTCAATGTATAATCAAACACAAAAAAGCGGCTCGCACAGCGAGCCGCTTTTTCATTCGTTTTTCAGTCCCAATCGTCCTGCTGCATCTGCTGCAGCTTCAGTTCCCGATCCAATTCCTCCCGGCAGCCATCCTCCACCCGGCAAATGATCTTGGTCTGTGTAGTGAACATCACGCGCACATAAAACCGCTCCCCTACCCGATCATACAGCCGCCCGGCGCTCATGGTGCCGCCGGCCACGGTGTAGGGGCTGTTGGCAATGTAGCCCACCGTGCCCAACATGGGCACCGTACACTTGATGGCTTCTGCGTCGTGCCGGTTGTCTCGTTCCTTTGTGCAGCGGATCAGATTGCCGATGGCAAATGGCTTTTTGTCATAATAGTGATTTGTCCCGGTGATGGTAACATAGAGTTCCCTCTGCTTCCCCACATTTTCCGCTTCCTTTGTTTTTACATTCCAACCAATCATTGTTTTGCTCCTTTCCTGTCTTTGGCATCATATTACCAGATCAAAAGACCGTTAATCCGGACTTTTCTCAGGTCATATTCCCTTTCGACGGGGCATATAGTGGTGTCAGTAACGCAGATTGGAGCGTGTTGTCTTTGAAAGGAAGCATCGAGGAGCGGGCCTGCCAGCTGGCCCTGTACATCATAGAGAATAAGACAACAGTCCGGGGCGCAGCCCGGAAATTCGGCATCAGCAAGTCCACCGTACACAAGGACCTCCGGGAACGCCTGCCCGCCTTCAACCGCCCACTCTACCTACAAGTCAGGCAAATTCTGGACGAGAACAAGGCCGAACGCCACATCCGCGGCGGCATTGCGACCAGAAAAAAGTACAAAGGGGAATGAAAAAGCCGCCGCATCATAGATGCGGCGGCTTTTCTTCTTGGAAAAGTGTTTGCGTTTGTGGGACAATAATGCTATGATAGAGAATATGATAAATAATATGCTGTACCATGCGTACAAAGGAGCTGTTGAGCGTGAGCTACGCCGATCAGGTTTTTATTCAGAACTGCAAGGATATTCTGTCCAAGGGCGTCTGGGATACCGACCGCCCCGTGCGTCCCAAGTGGGAGGACGGCACCCCCGCCCACACCGTCAAGCGCTTTGGCGTGATCAACCGCTATGACCTGCGGGAGGAGTTCCCCATCATCACCGTACGCAAGCAGTTTCTCAAGTCCGCGGTGGACGAGCTGCTGTGGATTTGGCAGAAGAAATCCAACGATGTCAGCCAGCTGAACAGCCATGTGTGGGACGCTTGGGCAGACGAGCAGGGCACCATCGGCAAGGCCTACGGCTACCAGCTGGGCGTCAAGCACCGCTACCCCGAGGGGGAGATGGATCAGGTGGATCGGGTGCTGTTCGACCTGAAGCACAACCCCACCTCCCGGCGCATCCTCACCAACCTGTACAACCACCACGACCTGAATGAGATGGCGCTGTACCCCTGCGCCTACTCCATGACCTTCAATGTCAGCGGAAACACCCTCAACGCCATTCTCAACCAGCGCTCTCAGGATATGCTCACCGCCAACGGCTGGAATGTGATGCAGTACGCGGTACTCACCCATATGCTGGCGCAGGTGTCCGGTCTGGAGGTGGGTGAGCTGGTCCATGTGATCGCGGACGCCCACATCTACGACCGCCATGTCCCCGTGGTGGAGGAGCTGATCGCGCGCACTCCCTTTGACGCGCCCAAATTCATCCTTGACCCCTCCGTCACCGATTTCTATGACTTCACTCCCGCCAGCGTCAAGCTGGAGGGCTATCAGGCCCACGCGCTGGATCAGAAGATCCCGGTTGCTGTGTAAAGAGAAGCGAGGAGCCGTCGTGAGCAGCGCAGATGGACCGGAGCGAGGAGTGCAAACCAAGCAAACAAAGTTTGCTGTTTGTGTTCCAAGTCGGAGGGAAGCCGCGCGTCGCGAACAGGCGCAGCGTGACAAGAAGGAGGACCCCTATGAATTTGATCGTTGCTGTCGATGAAAACTGGGCCATCGGCAAGGGGGGCGACCAGCTGATCTATATCAGCACCGACCTCAAGCACTTCAAGGAACTGACCACCGGACATCCGGTCATTCTCGGGCGCAAAACGCTGGCCACCTTCCCCGGTGGAAGGCCGCTGAAAAACCGCCGCAACCTCATTTTATCCGCAACAGCAGGCTATGAAGTGGAGGGGGCGGAGGTCTTTCCCGATGTGGACAGCCTGCTTTCCGCCGCCCCACAGGACGCCTTTGTCATCGGCGGTGAGAGCGTATACCGCGCCCTGCTGGATCGGTGCGACACCGCCTATGTGACCAAGATCCACGCCGCCTTCCCGGCCGACCGCTACTTCCCCGATCTGGACGCCCACCCGGATTGGGCGCTGTGGGAAGAAGGCGCTCCTCTGGAAGAAAAGGGCGTCGTATTCCATTACGCGACCTACAAACGCAAATAAGCGCTCAGCCTGCCGCTTGGAACACGCGGCAGGCTGTTTTTTTCGGCACGCGGGCGGATATAATAGAACAGACATTTTCCTCTGAAATGTCCGTACCGGGCCGACATCCCTTCCCCCCACCCGACAAGGTGTTCCATTTTTCCGTTTTTCTGTACAAATTGGGCACTCCGACTGAATTTTTCGCGCTTTTTTCGACTATTTTACAGTTGAATTTTTCCGTTTTTTGGCATACAATGGTAACTTGATTGAAAGGTAGCGGTAGTATGCTCAATATCGTTTTGGTTGAGCCCGAAATTCCGCAGAACTGCGGCAATATTGCACGCACCTGCGCCGCCACCCGCAGCCGTCTGCACCTGATCCGTCCGCTGGGCTTTGACATCAGTGAAAAGGCCGTCAAGCGGGCGGGGCTGGACTACTGGCCCATGGTGGATCTGCATGTCTACGACAGTCTGGACGACCTGTTTGCCCAACACCCTGACCCCGACCTGTGGCTGGCCACCACCAAGGCACCGCAGGACTACACGAAGGCCACCTTTCGTGACGGGTGCTGGCTGTTTTTCGGCAAGGAGACCGCCGGTCTGCCCGAGGACTTTCGTCTGGCCCACTATGACCGGTGCATTCGTATCCCCATGCGGGAGGACGCCCGCAGTCTGAATCTGGCAAACTCGGTGGCAGTGCTGACCTACGAGGCGCTTCGCCAGACCGGCTTCCCCGACCTGTCGGGTGTGGGCGAAATGTCTCCGGCCTGCCTGTGACCCTGCCGTTATAACGCGAAAGGAGCCATTTGATTGTGAATTACAACAAAAAAACCGTGAACGATGTGGATGTCAAGGGCAAGAAAGTACTGCTGCGCTGCGACTTTAATGTGCCCATGGCCAAGGACGGAAGCGGCGTCATCACCGATGACAAGCGCATCCGCGCCGCGCTGCCCACCATCCAGTACCTGCTGGAGCAGGGCGCGGCTGTGATCGCCTGCTCTCACATGGGCAAGCCCCAGCCCAGCTTTGACAAGTGGGTGCAGAAGCAGACCGAGAAGGGCAAGGATCCCGCCACACTCACGCAGGCCAAGTGGCAGAAGTCTCTGGCCGAGCTGTCCCTGAAGCCCGTGGCCGCCCGTCTGGGTGAGCTGTTGGGCTTGGACATCATCATGGCCGCCGATGTGGTGGGCGAGGACGCCAAGGCCAAGGCCGCTGCGCTGCAGCCCGGTCAGGTCCTGCTGCTGGAGAACACCCGTTTTGAAAAGGGCGAGACCAAGAACGATCCCGAACTGGCCAAGGCCATGGCCGATCTGGCGCAGCTGTTTGTGTCCGATGCGTTCGGTGCCGTTCACCGCGCCCACGCCTCCACCGCCGGTGTGGCGGAGTATCTGCCTGCCGTGTCCGGTTTCCTGATTCAGAAGGAGCTGGACTTCATCGGCGGCGCGCTGGCCAACCCCAAGCGTCCTCTGGTGGCCATTCTGGGCGGCTCCAAGGTGTCCTCCAAAATCGGCGTGATCAACAACCTGCTGGAGATCGCCGACACCGTCATCATCGGCGGCGGCATGGCCTACACCTTCTCTGCCGCCAAGGGCGGCAAGATCGGCAACTCCCTGTGCGAGGCCGACTGGCAGGACTACGCCAACCAGATGGTGGAAAAGGCCGCGGCCAAGGGCGTGAAGCTGCTGCTGCCTGTGGACACCGTGTGCGGCGACAAGTTCTCCCCCGATGCCAACACCCTCACCGTGGAGGCCGGCAACATCCCCGACGGCTGGGAGGGCATGGACATCGGCCCCAAGACGGTCGAGCTGTACTGCAACGCCGTCAAGGACGCAGGCACCGTCATCTGGAACGGCCCCATGGGCGTGTTTGAGTTCGCCGCCTTCGCCAAGGGCACCGAGGCGGTGGCCGAGGCGCTGTCCAAGACGGACGCCATCACCATCATCGGCGGCGGCGACAGCGCGGCTGCGGTGCAGCAGCTGGGCTATGCTGACAAGATGACCCACATCTCCACCGGCGGCGGCGCTTCTCTGGAGTTTATGGAGGGCAAGGAGCTGCCCGGCGTAGCCTGCCTGCTGGACAAATAAGAGTGAAGCCGTCGTGAGCAGCGCGGATGGACTGAAGCGAGGGCGAGAAACCGAAGTTTCCACAGGAAACTGTTTCAAGCCCGAGTCGGAGGGAAGCCGCGCGTCGCGAACAGGCGGAGCTTGATAATGCAATCTTGTACAACAAATCATTAATCCGGCTTCGGCCGGTTCCATATAAAAGGTCCTGTGCTGACCGTAGAAAGGAAGTCCTACCCCATGAATCGTAAATACCGTAAGACCATCATCGCCGGCAACTGGAAGATGAACAAGACCCTGTCCGAGACCCGTGCCTTCGCCGAGGAGTTCAAGCCCCTGCTGGGCAAGCACAAGTGGTGCGATGTGGTACTGTGCGTTCCCTTCGTCAACATCCCCGGCGCCGTCCGCCTGTTTAAGGACACCCGGGTGTCCATCGGCGCGGAGAATGTCCACTTTGACAACAGCGGCGCCTTCACCGGCGAGGTGACCGCCGCCATGCTCAAGGAAGTGGGCGTGAAGTATGTCATCATCGGCCATTCCGAGCGCCGTGAGTACTATAACGAAACCGACTTCACCGTCAACAAGAAGGTCAAGGCCGCTCTGGCCGCCGGCCTGCACCCCATCGTGTGCGTGGGCGAGAGTCTGGAGCAGCGTGAGCTGGGCGTGACCACGGAGCTGATCACCTATCAGGTCAAGTGCGCGCTGGCCGGACTGGACGCCACGCAGGTGCGTAAGACCGTCATCGCCTACGAGCCCCTGTGGGCCATCGGCACCGGCAAGACCGCCACGGCCGAGCAGGCCGGCGAGGTCTGCCAGACCATCCGCGCCATCATCCGCAAGGAGTTCGGCGCCCGCGTGGCCCGCGCCGTCACCATCCAGTACGGCGGCTCCATGAACGCCAAGAACGCCGCCGAGCTGCTGGCTCAGCCCGATGTGGACGGCGGTCTGATCGGCGGTGCCTCCCTGAAGGCTTCCGACTTCATGCAGATCATCAACGCTGCCAATCAGGACTGAGACGCCGGCCACGTCGCTTCGGGAACCCAACGAAAGCCCAGCAAAGCGGGTTTCGTTGGGAGAGGAGGAGCAAGGAAGCATGCGTAGATTTCGCCTGCGGCGGAAACGAAGCAATGCGGACTTTGCGACGACGAGGACGGCGGTCTGATCGGCGGCGCTTCCCTGAAGGCTTCCGACTTCATGCAGATCATCAACGCGGCTAATCAGGATTAAGCGTACGAGCCGTTATGCGCAGGCTGGATGGACTGGAGTGAGGAAAGCAAACCAAGCAAGCCTGCTTGCTGTTTGTGTTCCAAATCGGAGGGAAGCCAGCCGTCGCGCATAGCACCCGCAAGGGGCACGCCGCATCCGTAAGGCAGCACAGCTGCCAACGCCTGCGCTGGCGAGGCGTGATACCAAGAGTGCAGATTCAAATCTGTCAAAGAAAGGTACTTGTTATGAAAACACCTACCACCCTTATCATCATGGACGGCTTCGGCCTGTCCGATTCCACCGTTGGCAACGCCGTACGCGCGGCTAACACCCCCAATCTGGACGCCATCTTTG
>JAGBTC010000153.1 GCA_017631545.1 Oscillospiraceae bacterium | reverse complement strand
GCTCACTGCCGTCGGCTTTCTGGAGCTGTACCGTCAGGTACTCAAGGACGGCGGACAGATCCACTTCAAAACGGACAACCGGGATCTGTACGAGTGGTCACTGTTTCAGTTCCCCAAGGCCGCTTTCGAGCTGTCCGAGGTCACCCGCAACCTGCATGAGCACGGCATCTGCGGCGTGATGACCGACTACGAGGAGAAATTCCACAACCTTGGCACCCACATCAATCGCTGCGTGGGCACCAAGCTGTATCGCTCTGCTCCCCCCGCTCCCCCGGCGGAGGACGCAGACCCGAACGATTAAGAACAACAACCGCCCCGAAGCCTTTGCTTCGGGGCGGTTTCTTCCTGCAATGTTAAAGGCCCTCTTCCAGTGCCAGCCGCACCAGCGCGCTGGTGCCCAGACGCTCCGCGCCCAGATCCAGATAGGCCTGCGCGTCCTCCCATGTGCGGATACCGCCTGCCGCCTTGACCTGAACCCCGGGCGAGACATTGGCATACAGCAGCGCCACATCCACCGGCGTGGCACCGGCGGTGGAAAAGCCGGTGGAGGTCTTGATGAAGGCCGCTCCGGCCTCAGACACTGCCTGGCAGGCACGCAGCTTTTCCTCCTGCGTGAGCTGGCAGGTCTCCACAATAACCTTGAGCACATGCCCCTTGCACGAGGCCTTGACCGCCTTGATCTCCCCGGTCACAGCGTCCCAGTCACCCTGCTTGACCCAGCCCAGATTGATGACCATATCGATCTCGTCCGCACCGTTGCGGACGGCATCCTCCGTTTCAAACACCTTGACTGCGGTGGTGGAGTAGCCATTGGGAAAGCCGATGACGGTGCAGATCTTCAGCTTGCCGTCCACATAGTCTGCCGCGCGCTTGACATGGCTGGCCGGAATACAGACGCTGGCCGTCTGATAGCGCAGACCCTCGTCACACAGGGTCTTGACCTGCTCCCAAGTGGCGGTGGTGGTGAGAATGGTGTGGTCAACATGCCGGAGAATTTCCTTATGATCCATGGCGGAGCCCTCCCGTCAGAACAATTCTGTTCCCATTGTATTTTGCCCGCGCCACCGGAGTGTATGCCTGCGGGCAACTGGTGCTATTGTAACGGTTTTTCCGACAAATTGCAACAAAAAACAAGGGTGCAAGGCGAATTTTGCACCCTTGTTTTTCTTGTTTTACAGGTTGGCCTTGAGCGCGTCAACGCGATCCAGACGCTCCCAGGGCAGATCCAGCTCGGTGCGGCCGAAGTGGCCGTAGGCCGCGGTCTGGCGATAGATAGGACGGCGCAGATCCAGATCCCGGATGATGGCGGCAGGACGCAGGTCGAAGGTCTTTTCCACCGCGCACTCCAGCTGCTCGTCACTCACCGTACCGGTACCGAAGGTGTCCACGCGCACGCTGACCGGGCGAGCCACGCCGATGGCGTAAGCCAGCTGGATCTGGCAGCGCTTGGCAAGCCCGGCGGCCACCAAATTCTTGGCCACCCAACGGGCGGCGTAGGCCGCAGAGCGGTCCACCTTGGTGG